>JAEEGW010000153.1 GCA_016280525.1 Clostridiales bacterium | reverse complement strand
ACGGGACCGGACGCGAGCTTTTTGCACGTGAAATCCTTTAAGTGCAGCGTATGCATCCTGCCGGCGTGAGCTTCGATGAACGCGGCGGGATCTACGCCCGCGTACCTCGCCCAGCACGTGTCGACCTCACCCTCTATATCGGGCAGAGCCTTGTAGATCTTTTCGAGTATGAACTGCCCGTCAAGATAGTTGAACTCAAAATCGTGGTTGTGGTAAGTCAGCTGTATGCCGTTTTTCCTAAGCAGCTCGCCTACTTTTTTAAATTTCTCTATCGTTTCATCAAATTTGCCGTTTTGGTAGTTTTCAATGCCGTACCACGGGATAGCCGCGTATTTTACGCCGAAGGTCTTTATGTAATCCACGGCTTCCTGTCCTTTTTCAAGGAACAGATCGGGTCCCTGGTGGACGGACGGACAGATAAGTCCTATTTCTTCAAGCAGCGCCTTGACTTCCTGTGCGCTTTTTCCGTAATATCCGGCGAATTCAACGTAATCGTAGCCCATTTCCTTGACGGCTCTGAGCGTGCCTTCAAAGTCTTTTTCCATGTCGCCTCTTACGGAATAAAGCTGCAGACCTACTTTAAACTGTTTCATATTCTTTCCCTCTTATACTTCCGGAATCTTTATTTCTATTTCTTTTCCGGCCTTGGCGGACTGTACTATACCGTCTATGATAGCCTGGTTGTATATGATCTGCGACGTGGGAACGGGAGCCTTGCCGCCGGTCTTCACCGCGTCCAAGAACGAGCGGATCTTGTGGTAGAATTCGCCCTCTCTCGTATTGGGGAGCATCGGGACGGTGGTAGTTACGCCCACGCTCGTGCCGGCAACGTCGTGATATATGGTCATCGGGCCGCCTATGGAGCCGTTCCAGCATTCCGTTGACGGTATGCGTAAGGACGCTTTGGTACCCATGATTATCGTGTCGCCCGAGGTATCGAGGTTCATCGCCCACGCTATACGGAAATCGAGTATGATGCCGCCTTCAAGACGGATGAGACCCGCGGCGAAATCGTCCACGCCGAACAGTTCCGTGTAGTTTTCGGGTTTGTTTTCTGCCTTCCAGTAAGCGGCGCTCTTGCCGAAGAAATCTGACGTATAGCCGGTAACGGTAAGGGGTTTCGGATAGCCTATGGCGTTAAGCACCATATCAAGCGAATAGCAGCCTATGTCGCCCATGGCGCCTATGCCGGCGGTGTCTTTTTCAATGAACGTCGTGCCGAACGGGGTCGGTATTCCTCTTCTTCTGCCGCCGCCCGTCTGTATGTAGTAAATGCGTCCGAGCTCGCCCGACTGCACTATTTTCTTCACCATCTGCATATTCGGATTGAATCTCGGCTGGAAGCCTACGGAAATTATCTTTCCGCTCTTCTTCTCCGCTTTCATTACCTCGACTGCCTCGTCAAGCGTCACGGTGAACGGTTTTTCAAGCAGGACGTTCACGCCGTGATCGAGCGCGTCAATAGCGCAGGGCGCGTGCTGTCTGTTATACGTGCAGATAGAGACGGCGTCAAGCTCTTTTTCGTTTTCAAGCATCTCGTGACCGCTCAAATAGCAGCGCGCTTCGGGATAGCCCCATGCCGTCATGAAATTCTTAGCTTTATCGGGAACAAGATCAGCCGCCGCGACTATCTCCACGTCGGGCATCTTCTTGTATTCCTCCATATGAGCGCCGGCTATCCAGCCCGTGCCTATGATACCGACCTTGAGCTTTCTGCTTGTGTCGATCTTTTTCTCGCTGTGGTCTTCCTTGAACGCGTCAAGGCTCGTTTCCGTTTTTTCCACCTTTGCCATTACGTTAAATCTCCTTTGTATTTATTTTTGACACCTTCCGTGTCATAATTTTTATATTATCAGCCGTATATTTCCGCCTCGTATATGCTGAACCAGTTTTCACCCTCGCGGATGAAGCGGACGTAACGGGCCTCTATATCAAGATCTTTGAGTTTTACGAAAACTTCGCCCGAGCCGAATGAAGCAAGCGTTGTGAAGTTCCTGTTATCGTTGCTGTATTCTATACGGTACGGAACCCATGCGGCTTCAAGATAAAGCATCATACCTTTTATGTGCTTTACCTCCTGCAAATCGACGCAAAGCCATGATTCGCCGTTCGGAAGCGATCCCCAGCGCGTTGTAAGATTTCCGTCAACGGCGTTGGATGCGACGAGACCGCCTTCGACCGAGGCTGATTTTACGCGTTTATTCAGCGCTAAATTCTCGTATTCCTTGAATTCTTCTTTTTTGTCATCCGCGGAAGCGGGAAATACCCTGACGTTCGTCAAAACTGCCGCCGCGGCGGGTTCGGCTTTTATATAACGCGCGCTGACGCCGTGTAGATTAACGATGGCAAAATCAAGGCCGTCGATAATATAGACGTCATAGCGCTTGAAATTCTTGTCCTCTCCCGCAAAGCTCACGGTGAAAGGCGTGCTTAAATTCTCCCAGTAAAGATATACGTCGCCGACCTCTTTTGTTTCCTTCAAGTCTATCACGTACGCTCTGCCGCTCTTTTCGGCGTCCTTCATTAACGCTATCGCATCGTCGTCGCTTCTTTCAACAAGAACTTTGTATTCGGATTTGACAATATGCGCGGGCTCGGGAGACGGTACGCAGCGGTTTTCAACGTCGTATATCACCCGCAGTTCTTTTATTTCCGTGTTTGCTTCCGCACGAATATCCGCGGCGGACGAAGCGGCGTAAAACTTATATTCGCCCTTGTCTATTATATAGCGGCTGTTTTCCGTATCGTAACTGTAAAGGCCGTCCGCTGTTATCGAAACCGACAGCGTTTCACTTTCGCCGGGTTGAAGCGTTTTTGTCTTTGCAAAGCCGCAAAGCTCGTATTTCGGCTGTTCAAGCGTGGT
>JAEEGW010000152.1 GCA_016280525.1 Clostridiales bacterium | reverse complement strand
TTTCCATGATCTTACTCCATTATATCAGATTTGAAGCTGAATTTTTTATTGCAGAAGCGGCAGCATATCTCCACCGTGTCCTGCTCGCTGAATATCTTTTGAAGTTCTTGCTTTCCGAGCGATTTTACCGCGCGGAGCATACGCTCCCTGCTGCAGTCGCAGACGTAGTCCGTATCTATTTCGTCAAACAGCTCGTATTCAATGCCGTCAAGCGCGTCCGCCATTATCTGCTCGCACGTTTTTCCGGACGCTATGAGTGAGGAAAGCCCGGTGATTTTTCCGACGTTTTTCTCTAACTTGTCTATTATAGACTCGTCCGCGTGCGGCAGAAGCTGTATGAACACGCCGCCCGCGCCCGCGCAGGACAGGTCCTTGTCCACGAGAACGCCGAGCGATATGAGCGTCGGCGTCTGCTCGCTCTGCGCGAAAAACGTCGCCACGTCCTCCGCTATCTCGCCCGATACTATCTGCGAGATGCCCGTCATCGGCTCTTTCAGCCCTACGTCGCGCACCACGCTCATGAAACCCGAGCCTACCGCGCCGGAAACGTCAAGCTTCCCGCTCGGTTTAAGCGGCAGATCGACGGACGGGTTTTCTATATACCCTTTTACGTTGCCGCTGTAATCGGAGACCGCCATAACTATCCCGGCGGGTCCGTCGCCCTTGAACGTGAGCGTCAGAGAGTCGTCCTTGTTTTTGAGACGCGCGCCCATAAGAGACGCGGCGGTCATCACTCTGCCGAGAGCCGCCGTTGCGGTCGGCGCGGTGTTGTGATATTTTATTGCTTTGTTTACTATATCAGTTGTGTCCGTTACCATTGCGACGGCGGAGCCGTCGGTCGTCATTGCGCGTATAATTCTGCTCATAGTCTTTTTAATATATAATGTACCTTTTCGCTGTTTTTGTCCGCTTCGTGAAGCGCCATTCGATCAAGCGCCGCCAGAACTTCATAGCCGGACTTTTTCGCAAATTCCCTTAATTGTTTATCTGAATAGCAGTATTCGGACTGCTCCTCGTCGCGGCGTATATATCTGCCGTCAGGCTCCGGAATAAAGCACGAAAGGTAAAAATCGCACCGTTTGAGCCGCGGCTTGTAGTCGCACGACCAGGCTATAAGTCCGTTTTTGTCTTCAAGTATAAAATCGTTTTTGCCGTATTTTTCCGTAAATCTTTTTTCCGTATTCACGTCGAATATGAAAAGCGAGCCGGGGAGCAAAAATTTGTGAAGCGAGCTCATCATCCGGCAGACGTCGTCGCCTGACGGAAGATAATTCACGCTGTCAAGGCAGCAGACAGCGCCGTCCGCCGTACCGTACAGGTCGATGCAGCGCATATCCTGGTGTAAAAGCAGCGCGCCGGGCGCTTTTTTCTGCGCCAGAGCCAGCATTTCCTCGGATTTGTCTATGCCTATCATCTCGTAGCCGAGGTGGATCATCGCGGCGGTGACGGTTCCCGTACCGCACGCAAGGTCTATGACCGTTTTCGGCTTTTTTTCGGCGTAACGGGAAAAAAGCTCATCCATATACGCCGCCCACATATTGGGCGATTCGCCTCTGAAGCCGTCGTATAAAGCGGCTATCGCCGTATATTCGTTCCCCATATCAGTCAAATAACGAATCCGGCATATCTTCTTTCGTTATCGCGCCGGAAAATCTCACGGGTTTGCCTTCAAGCGAAGCGAGCGGCGCGGGGATCGGCGTTTCCGTCACGTCGGATAACTCGTACAGCGGCGAAAGCACTCCGCGGCTGCCTTTTACTTTCTTGTTGAGCGCTGTAAGTACGGACGCGGCAAATTTGTAAGGGCTTGCCGTTGAGACCGTCACGACTTTTTCGCCTGTCTCGTGTACGTACTGCTCCGCCTGCCTGTAAGCTACGGCGGTGTGCGTGTCTATCAGCCTGCCCGTCTCTTTGAACGTGGATTTTATCTGTGCAAGCGTGCCGTCCTCGTCCGTGAAGCCGCCGACGAACAGCTTTTGTATTTCTGCAAGCTCCTGCTCCGTTATCCCGTATCTGCCGGTTTCCGCAAGCTGCTTCATATATAACGCGGTCTTTGCTTTGCCGGCGGTGAAGTAGAGAAGTCTTTCAAGATTGGACGAAATGAGTATATCCATAGACGGGGAAGAGGTCTGATAAAACTCTCTGTTCCTGTCGTATACGCCGGTCTGTAAGAAATCCGTCAAAATGTTGTTCTTGTTTGACGCGCAGATAAAGCGCTTTACCGGCAGACCCATTCTCGCCGCCAAATATCCGGCGAAAATGTTGCCGAAATTGCCGGTAGGCACGCAGAAGCAGATCTGCTCTCCGCGCTTTATCTCGCCGGCGTTGTAAAGGTCGATATATGATGAAATATAATAAACTATCTGCGGCGCAAGTCTACCCCAGTTTATAGAATTCGCGCTCGTCAGCACGTAGCCGGCTTCACGCAGTTTTTCGTTTAATTCTTTGTCCGCGAAAATGCGTTTTACGCCGTTCTGCGCATCGTCAAAGTTGCCTTCTATCGCCTGGACGGAGACGTTCGATCCTTCCTGCGTAGACATTTGCTGCTT
>JAEEGW010000151.1 GCA_016280525.1 Clostridiales bacterium | reverse complement strand
GAATAAAGGACACAAGTTTACACGAACTGATAGATTTTGATACGTTTTCGCTGTCGTCAACGCCGAAAGAGGTATTTTCGCTTTACAGAAAAGAGGACGTAGACGATTTGATGAAGGATTTTAAAGTCACGCGTCTGCACTACGTCGGCGTCGATATGCTCACAAGGTTTATCAAGGCCGCAGTTGATGAAATGGACGACAAAACGTTTGATATATATTTGAAATATCACTATTCAATATGCGAGCGCCCGGACATGGCGGGAGCTACGTTTCATATGCTTGATGTTTTCAGAAAGGATTAAAGACTATGTATGATATTATCGTAATAGGCGGCGGACCGGCGGGACTTACCGCGGCGATATACGCAAGACGCGCCGGTAAAAGCGTTCTGATATTTGAAAAAGACGGTTTCGGCGGTCAGATGACACATTCGCCGAAAATAGAGAATTATCCCGGGTATAATGAAATATCCGGTTTAGAGTTATCGGACAAGATGTTCGAGCACGCGCTCGCTCTCGGAGCGGAGATCGAAATAGACGAAGTCGTATCCGTCTCCGGCGGCGACGTGAAAAAAGTACGTACCGCGTCAAACGAGTTTGAAGCAAGAGCCGTTATCATAGCCGCGGGCGTAAAACACAGAACGCTCGGCGTTCCCGGTGAAGAAGAATTTATAGGCAACGGTATATCTTTCTGCGCGGTATGCGACGGCGCGTTTTACGCGGACAAGCACGTTGCCGTCATAGGCGGCGGAAATTCCGCAATGCAGGAGGCGATAATGCTCTCAGAACGCTGCCGTCACGTGACTGTTTTGCAGGATATGCCGTATCTGACCGGAGAAAAAACGCTTGCCGACATAATAAACGAAAAAAACAACATAGACGTTATGTATAATTGCCGTGTGATCTCGTTCAACGGCGACGATAATTTTAAAGGCGTCACCGTATCCGTTGACGGCGCGGACAGGTTTATCGACTGTGACGGATGCTTTATCGCCATCGGTCTTATACCGAACAACGACGCCGTATCCGGCATAGTTGATTTAAACAAATACGGTTATATAGTATCCGACGAGACGTGCACTACAAAGGAAAGCGGCATATACGCCGCGGGAGACTGCCGTACGAAGAATATAAGGCAGATAACAACGGCAACGGCTGACGGCGCAACGGCCGCGCTTGCCGCGTGCAGGTATATAGACGGCAGATAACGGAGCGTTTTTATGAAGAAGCTGATAAAGAAATACGCCGGATCTTATACGGACAGAGTAATAGCTCTGACCGTGTTTTCCGTCGCCGTAAATCTGCTTACAGCTTCCGTCAAGCTCATTATAGGTATTGATCTTTCGTCGTTTTGGTATATAGTAAACGCCGTGTATTATCTTACTCTCGTCGCGGCGCGCATAGCTTCCATTTATAATTATCAGAAAGTAAGAAACGCAGAGACCGCGGAAAAGAAAATAAAGATAGAATCCTCGTTTTACAGAAGGAGCGGTATCTTTATATTCCTGATAGCCGCGGTCTATTTTATGCTCTGCGTTTATATGTTCACACAACAGTACGCGGTCGTATCGGAAGGCTACGGCGGCGTTATAATGGTCGTAGGCATCGTGGTATATAAGCTCATATTCTCGGTCTACGGACTTTACGTTACAAGAAAACTGCACGACAGGATAACGGAGACGATAAAGACGATAAGCTTTACGGACGCAGGTATCTCGCTTATAATCGCCATACTGACTATACTCAACTTCGTTGACGAGAACATCGCGGTGAAAACGAGCGCCGCTCTCGGCATGCTGATAAGCGCGTCGTTTATGGTGACGGGCATGGTTATGACGGTAACGAGAACGAGAAAATACCACAAAAGCCAGCAAAAGGAGCCTTGATTTGAGAGATGATCTTATAAAAGCGAAGGAGCTTTTGAGCAGAGGTCACGCCTGCGCCGCCTGCAAAAACGATACGGTTTACACCGCCGACGGGCGCGGTATAGCCCCGCTTATGAGCATTATTGAAAAAGCCGGCAGCCTTGGCGGATTCACGGTCTGCGACAAGGTCATTGGCTCCGCCGCCGCGTATCTTATGATAGAGGCGGGCGTAAGCGAAGCGTACGCGAAGACCGCGAGCAAAAGAGCGGTAAAACTGTTTGCGTCGCACAACGTCGTGTTTTCTTATTCGGAGCTGACGGACTTTATAAAAAACAGAGCCGGAGACGGTCTGTGCCCGATGGAGAAGACCGCGCTGCAAATGACGGCAGCGGACGGCGCGTACGGAATATTCAAAGCAAAATTAAAAGAACTGAAAAATGAAAATAATAGCGGAAATTAAAACGGATATGCCGGAAAAATTCGGACTGCCGCGTCAAAGCGGACTGATACCGGGTCTTTCCGGCAGAATAGTTTTCAAAGACGAATACAAAAACAAAGACGCCCTGCGCGGGCTGGACGGCTTTTCTCATATCTGGGTGATATGGCGCTTTGACGGTTTTGAGAGTGAAAAATGGTCGCCCACGGTGCGCCCGCCCCGCCTCGGCGGAAATAAGAGGATAGGCGTTTTTGCAACGCGCTCGCCCAACCGCCCGAACCCGATAGGGTTATCGCTTCTGAAACTTGAAAAAATAGAAAACGGAGAACTTTACGTCTCCGGCATTGACATGCGCGACGGCACGCAGATATACGATATAAAACCGTATCTTAAAATAACCGACTGCCGTCCCGACGCGACCGACGGCTTTGCCGAAGATACGGCGGAGCAGAAGACGAACGTCGTTTTTGAGTGCGATACGTCGGCGCTCTCAGACGACGAGCTTGAAACCGTGCGGCAAATGCTTGAGCAGGACCCGCATCCGGCGTACAAAACCGAGCCGGATCGCATATACGGTATGAAATATAAGAACTTCAATATTACGTTCAATATAAAAGACGGCACCGTATTCGTAAAGGAAATAAAATGAAAATATCGTATAATGACGTAAGTATAAGATACGCCGGACCAAAAGACGCGGAACTCTTGGCAAAATGGTGGAACGACGGCTCCGTTATGGCGCACGCGGG
>JAEEGW010000150.1 GCA_016280525.1 Clostridiales bacterium | reverse complement strand
CCGCCGAGAAGCACGCCGGATACGACGTACGCCGTCAGTATCCTTGCGGGCGTAAGACGCGTTTTACAGATCAGTATCTGCGCCGGAACGCATAAAAGCCCGCCGAACAGAAAAACCAAAAGATAACGAGTGAATATCTCCATATCAGACCTCCGATGAAAAGTGTATAAGATGCGCTATACCCGGTATGCTGTGGCCCTGCGCCACGGACATGGGGCTCATCAAAGCCCCGGTTCCGATGAAAAGCGCGTTTTTTATTTCTTTGTTCTTGAACCGCTCGAACAGATAAGTGCAAAGCCCCAAAGCCGAGCAGCCGCAGCCGCTTCCGCCGCTGTGGACGTCCTGCTCCGGTTTATACAAAAGCATGCCGCAGTCAAGATGATTTGAACCTAAGCTACAGCCTTCGTATGCCAAAAGCTCCGTCGTCAGCCCGTGCCCTTCTTCGCCCAGATCGCCCGTTAAAATGACGTCAAAATCATCCGGGCTTCTGCCGCTTTCGTCAAAATAACGCTTTATGGTATGAGCGGCGGCGGGAGCCATTGCCGCGCCCATATTCGCCGCGTCGTTGACGCCGCGGTCGACGGGAATACCGGGCAGAACGTCTTTTATATACATCCCCGAGCCGCCGCCGTCTATTATCGCGCAGCCGGAGCCGGTGACGGTCCACTGCGCCGTCGGCGTTCTCTGCCCCCCGTATTCTATCGGCATTCTGAACTGCCGCTCCGCCGTGCAGTTATGAGAGCTGACTATCGCGGCACAGCGCTCGAAATACCCGCCGTCCACCGTAAGAGCGGACAGCAGCACCGCCTCCGCCATGGTGGAGCACGCGCCGAAAAGGCCGAAATACTGCCTGCCGTAATCAAGCAGACCGTACGAGGACGCCGTGCACTGATTCATAAGATCGCCCGCGAATATCGCGTCTATATCGTTTTGCGTCAGCCCGCTTTTTTTCAGCGCGTGTGCAAAGCAGCGCCTCTGCATCTCCTCCTCCGCCTGCTCGAAGGTCGGGCGCCCGAAAGTATCGTCGTCGCTGTGCTCGTCAAAGAAGGCGCCAAGTAATCCGTCGTATTCTTTTTTGCCGCATACGGAGGCGACGGCGCTCACGCATACGCGGTTTTTCAGCTTTATTATACCCATTTTGAAGTTCCCTTTTTTTTGCATTATCGCCGTCTTCGCGCGCATTTATTAAGAAAAATTAAGAATTATTAAAGTTCCTTTATAATTATTGACAGCGGATATTTTTTTCGGTATAATATCACTGAAAATAATACAGGAGGTTACCGATATGAAAAAGAAAGCAATAAAGATCGGTATCATTGCCGCGGTCGTCGTGACCGTGCTTGCCGTCTGCTTAGGCTCGTCGTTTTACACGGTGGACGACAAACAGCAGGCGGTAATAACGACTTTCGGCAAGGTCACGGACATAACCGAGGCGGGGATCCATTTCAAACTGCCTTTCATCCAGCAGGCGCACATAGTTGACGTAAACGTGCTCCGCAAACTGGAAATAGGCTACAGGAGCGACGATAACGACGCTACCGTCGTGCGCGTCGTTGAAAACGAGTGCAAGATGATAACGGGAGACTTAAACATCGTAAACGTCGACTTCTTCGTTGAATACAAGGTCTCCGACCCGGTCAAATATCTGTTCAACGCAAAGGACCCGGAGGAGATACTTAAAAATCTCGTTCAGAGCCAGATAAGAAACGTCGTAGGCTCGAGCGGCGTAGACAGCGTGCTGACGGACGGCAAGGTCACCATACAGCAGGATATAAGAGACCTTACCGCAAAGGAGCTTGAGGCGTACGACATAGGCCTCATGCTGACAGACGTAAAGATACAGGACGCGGAGATGCCGACGGACGAGGTAAACGAGGCTTACAAAGCCGTTTTGTCCGCTCTGCAGAGCAAAGAGGCGACGATCAACCTGGCGCAGGCTTACAAGGAATCAAAGATACCGGAAATGGAAGCCGAGGTCAAGAGCATAACGCTCAACGCCGAATACGACAAACAGAAAAGGATAAACGAGGCAAAAATGCAGATAGCCATGTTTGAGGCTATGTACGAGCAGTACAGGCTCAATCCCGACGCTACGAGGATAAGAATGTATCACGAGGCGCTGCAGGAATTTCTGCCGACAACGAAAGTATATATAGACGCGTCCGAGGACGGCTCCATGCAGAAGCTTTTGCCCGTTGACTCGTTTACGGAACAGGAGGGACAGCAATGAAAAATAAGAAAAAAATGACGGCTGCGATAGTAATAGCGGCAATCGTATTGTTTATTGTGCTCTGCATCCTCCCGTCGTGCTTTTACGAGGTAAAAGAGGATGAATACGCCTGCACGGCGAGATTTTCCAAAATCATAAGGACTGTGGACGAACCCGGACTTTACGTCAAGCTGCCGTTTATAGACAGCGTGCGCACGTTCCCGAAAAAGACGCTGTTTTACGATATCCCGCCGTCCGAGGTGCTCACCGTTGACAAAAAGAGCATGACTGTGGACAGCTATATCCTCTGGCAGATAGAAGACCCGCTCAAATTCTTCCGGAGCCTGACGCAGATAAGCGCGGCGGAAAGCCGACTGTACGATATAACGTACAACGCTTTCAAGACCAAAATGGGCGTGCTTGACCAGGACGATATAATAAATATGAATCCCGGCGCGGAAAGAAACGCGATATACGACGAGATAAAGTCCGAAGTCATGAGCAAGACCGGCGTTTACGGCATAAAAGTCGTTGACGTCAAGCTGAAAAGGCTCGATCTGCCGGCAAGCAACGAGCAGTCGGTTTACGAGCGTATGATCTCCGAGCGCAAGCGCGAGGCGGATAAATACACCGCAGAGGGCGAACGCGACGCGGCGTACATAAAAGCGGAGGTAGACAAGACCGTGAACATCTCCCTGTCCGACGCAAACGCGCAGGCGGAGCAGATACGCGCGGAGGGCGAGGCGGAATATATGAGACTGTTGTCCGAGGCGTACAATACCGAGGACAAACGCGACTTCTACGAATTCCAGCTG
>JAEEGW010000025.1 GCA_016280525.1 Clostridiales bacterium | reverse complement strand
GAAGCTTTTGCGTGAATTTCTGCGCAGCGTCCCCGGTATTTCGGGCGGAATTTTGACGGAGCTCAAACGCAGCGAAAACGGCATCACCGTGAACGGAGTGCAGAGGACCGTGCGTTTTGTCCTGCACGAAGGCGATACCGTTCGCATAGAATTTGAGCAGGACAGAAAAACAGACGCGGAGCCCGTTGATATACCGATAGATATAATCTACGAGGACGACGATCTGATAGCCGTAAACAAGCCGTCCGGTATGCCGACGCACACCTCGCACAACCACCATTACGACACGCTGTCAAACGCTTTGGCGTATTATTACCGCGGCAAAAACTTTGTTTTCCGCGCCGCGAACCGGCTTGACAATCACACCTCCGGCATAGTCGTCGTCGCAAAAAACAGGATGGCGGCGTATATGCTGGCGGACCAGTTTTACAAAAAGGATATAACGAAAACGTATTTCGCGGTATGTCACGGCGTGCCCGACCCGCTGTGCGGCGTTATTAGAAAAAACATACGGCGGCAGGCGGAAAGCGTAATAATCCGCTCCGTATGCGACGACGGAGAGGGCAGAGAATGCGTGACCGAATACGAATGTATGAAAACGGCGTATTATAACGGCGAAAAAATAAGCCTTATAAAGCTGATTCCGCATACGGGCAGAACGCATCAGCTGCGGCTCCACATGGCGTATATCGGCACGCCGATTTTAGGCGACGGTCTGTACGGCGACGGGTTTGACGCTGATCTGCACCGCCTGGCGCTGCACGCCGGATCGCTTGTTATAAAACGCCCGTCCGACGGCAAGAATATACTTCTGGAAGCCCCCGTTCCTTCAATATTTGAAAGTCTTTTTGATTGTGATAGTTGATATGGCAAAAAAACTCAAAAATCTGTTTTCACCGTTTTTCATAGTTTCCGCCGCGCTGCTTGTTTTCGGTCTTGCTGTAAAGCTAATATCCGTAAACAGCGCCGCATTTGCTGATTTCTGGCAGAGCAAAATAGCCGTATATCCGCGCGCCGCGCTTGCGTATATGACGAATA
Organism: Clostridiales bacterium; assembly: GCA_016280525.1. Taxonomy (GTDB): domain Bacteria; phylum Bacillota; class Clostridia; order Oscillospirales; family CAG-272; genus UBA1248. Next base: position 8,877 of record JAEEGW010000025.1, on the reverse strand, counting down.
TTTTTCCGTTTTCCATAGCGGAGTCCGTGATACTCTGTCTGCCGCTCATAATAGCCGCGGTGATATACCTTTCCTCCAAACTGAAAACGGATACGTGGATTACTACGTTTCGCTATACTTTGAATATCATAGCCGTGGCGGCGCTCATATTCTCCACGTTTTTGATAAACTTTTCCGCCGGATACCATACCACCTCGCTCGATAAGCGCCTTGACATAGAGCGCAGCAAGGTGTCCGCGCAACAGTTATACGACACGGCTGACCGTCTGCTTGACGGTGTTGACGAATGTATCGGCGGCGTTGATTTCGCATACGGCAAAGGCTCGTCGATGCCGTACGATCTTAAAACGCTGAACAAAAAGTTAAACGAAGCGTATAAAGCGGCGTGCAAAAAATACACGTTCATATCGGACTTCTATTCGTCGCCCAAGCCCGTGGCGTTATCCGAGCCGTGGACTTATACGCATATCGCCGGCGTGTATACGTTCTTTTCCGGTGAGGCAAATATAAATATTAACTTCCCGGACTATACGCTGCCTTACACGGCGGCGCACGAAATGGCGCATCAGCGCGGCATATCGCGCGAAGAAGAGGCGAATTTCGTGGCGTTTCTCGTCTGTATGGAAAGCGACGACGCATATATCAGATATTCCGCTTACGTAAACGCTTTTGAATACGTCGCCTCGTCCTTAAACAGCGCGGACGGCGATATGTATAAAGAGCTGTACGTCAACAGAGTCCCGCAGACGCTCAAAAACGAGATGAGAGAATACAACAAATTTTTTGAAAAATACAGAGAAAACGTCGCCGCGACGGTCGCCTCGACCGTAAACGACACGCATCTTAAAATGCAGGGCGAAAAAGAGGGAGAAAAGTCGTACGGACTCATCGTAGACCTTCTCGTCGCATATTATAAAAAATGATCTTCTAAAATTTCTAAAATTTCAAAAATTATTATTTACATTTTCGATTTTATATGCTATAATAAGAATGGACGGTGTATATTACCGTATACGCCGTCTTTTTATATCACTTTAAATTCGTTTTAAGGATAATACAGATGGAGTATTTTGTTATAAAAGGCGGAAACGAGCTTTCCGGTGAAATAGAAGTCAGCGGTATGAAAAACGCCGCGGTGGGAGTCATTTTTGCGTGCCTTCTTACCGAGGAAAAATGCGTGCTTGAAAACATACCGGATATAAGCGACGTACGCACGTCCTTTGCCATATTGAAAGCGATGGGCGCGAAAATAAGATATCTGACAAAAACCACGGTGGAGATAGACTGCAAAAGCGCGGAAGGCTGCTGCGCGCCGTTTGAGCTCGTGCGCAATATGCGCGCCTCGTACTACCTCGCCGGCGCGGAATTAGGCAGATTCGGCAGAACGCGCGTAGGCTGTCCCGGCGGCTGCGATTTCGGCATCCGTCCCATAGACCAGCATATCAAAGGCTTTGAGGCGCTCGGCGCCGAGGTCAGCGTTGAGGGCGGATATATAGAGGGCAAAGCGGCGGACGGAAGACTGCGCGGCGCGAATATCTATTTTGACCGCGTATCCGTGGGCGCCACCATAAACGTGCTTATAGCCGCCGCGCTGGCGGACGGAAATACCGTTATAGAAAACGCCGCGCGTGAGCCGCACGTCGTTGACCTTGCAAACTTTTTAAACTCCTGCGGCGCGAAAATAACCGGCGCCGGTACGGACGTCATAAAGGTAAAAGGCGTCTCGTCCCTGTCCGGCTGCACGTACGCGATAATCCCGGATATGATAGAGGCGGGCACGTATATGATAGCCGCCGCTGCCACGAACAGCAGGCTCAAAATTACGAACGTCATACCTAAGCACCTTGAATCCATATCCGCAAAGCTTGAGGAAATGGGCGTGCACGTTGAGGAGCAGGACGATTTCGTTGTCGTTACAGCGGCGGAAAAGCTCGCCAAAACGAATATAAGAACAATGCCTTATCCCGGATTTCCGACGGATATGAACCCGCAGATATGCACGCTGCTCTGCCTTGCGGACGGCGTAAGCTACCTGACGGAGAGCGTGTGGGACAGCCGCTTCCGCTACATAGAAGAGCTGCGCAAAATGGGCGCGGACATAAAAGTAAACGGAAAGACTGCCGTTATTGAAGGCAATACGAGATTCGTCGCCGCGCCTATACGCGCCGTCGATCTGCGCGCCGGAGCCGCAATGATAATAGCCGGGCTCTGCGCAAACGGTAAAACGACGGTAGAGGATATACACCACATAAAACGCGGATACGACGATATAGTCGGAAAACTGCGCTCGGTAGGCGCGGACATACGGGAGATAAACGTACCCGAAATATCAAATTATCCCAAAGCGAATTAAGAGTTAGGGTGCTTGGTAAAGCACCCTGTTTTGAACCGAGGAGGTCACGGATTGTCAAATAACTTCAAGCCCGCGTACCGCAAGAAAAAAATCGTTATGAGCACGTCCGTTAAGGTCATTATAATTCTTCTTGCCGTTCTTGTCGTTACGCTTCTGGCTTTTCTTATAAAAGTAACGTTTTCAAAGGCGCTTGACCCGAATATAGTTTATCCTCCGGACGATACGGAGGAATTTTCCGCCGCGCCTCATACGGACGCGCCCGCCGTGACCGATGAAGAGGACCCCGGCATAAAGATACGCGCCGTGGACAAAAGCAAATTCGACACTAAAACGGGCTCTCTCGTGCTTGTAAACAAAGATACGGCGTACACGCTGCCGAAGACGGAACAGCTCGTAAATCTTTACGACGCGCTTCACGAGAATTTCACGCTCGCCACTATATCCGAGTCGCTTACGCGCGACGCGTACGACGCGCTGTGCAAAATGTGCAACGCCTACGCGGAGCGCACGGGTTACTGTCCGCTTATGGTGACGTCCGGCTATCGCGACGAAGAACAGCAGAAAGAGTTTTACGATAATTACGTCGTAAACGAATCGGACAAGGCTTACGTGGAGCTGCCCAGATATTCTGACCACCACACGGGGCTCGCCTTTGATATGAAGCTGTACGAAAAGGACGGATCGTCTTACAGCTACGGCAGATACGCGACGGAGCGGGCGTCGTGGCTTGTGGAAAATCACAAGTATTACGGTTTTATAATGCGCTATCCGGCAAACAAGGGCGCCGTAACGGGAATAGAAGGCGAGTCCAACCATTTCAGATACGTGGGCGTCCCCCATTCCGTTTTTATTGAGGAAAACAACATCTGCCTTGAAGAATATCTGACGTTTATCAAAAATTATACTTATACGGAGCCGCTTAAGATAACCGTAAACAACGACGATTACTGCGTATGGTACTGCGGCGGAAACAGCGTATATATACCGAAGGAAGAAGAATACACCGTCTCCGGCGACAATCTGGGCGGATATATCGTTGCGGTAAAGTTATGATCTTAAAAGAATTTGACGAAAACAGAGCCGCGGTAATAGAGCCGACCATGATAAGATCGCCCATACCGGATTTTCCGGAAACGAGCATATCGTGTTTTTCATCCGTGCTGTTTGAAAAAACGCTTGAAAACCTTCCGCACAGAGAGCTTGAAAAGATCGGCAGCGCGAACGGCAAAGAGCCGGTTTACGAGGTTTTGTATAAAGGAAAACGGTTTTCGTTTTTCATGGCGTCCGTCGGCGAGCCGAACTGCGTGGCGAATTATGAAGAGATAATGGTCTTAGGCAGTAAACGTCTCATACTTTTCGGCAACTGCGGCGTGCTTGACAAAAATATAGAGGACTGCGGCATAATAATCCCGACGGCGGCGATCCGCGACGAGGGGTGCAGTTATCATTACGCGCCGCCGTCCGATATGATAGAAGTAAATAAAAAATATATCCCGGAGTTCAAAAAAATACTTGATGAACACGGTTACGTCTATACGGAGGGCGTGACGTGGACGACGGACGCATTTTACCGCGAAACGCCGGATAAGGTCAAAAGGAGAAAAGAGCAGGGCGCGGTATGCGTGGATATGGAATGCGCGGGCATGCAGGCACTGTGCGATTTTCGCGGCGCGGAATTCTTCCAGTTTTTCTATGCCGCCGACAATCTCGACCATACGGAATGGCAGCCGCGCAGTCTTTCCGGACACGACCGCGTTGACGACAAGCTGAAAATAGTTTTCCTTGCGTTTGAGCTTGGATTGAAAACAGAAGAATATTGACAAATAAAAAGGCTTTGGGTATAATAATATCTGAAGTTTTTTTGATTTTCGGTGTAAAATTCAAAAGATTTTGCGTCTTATTATGTGAAGGCAACGGAAAGGAGACGGAAAATGTCGGCTGACGAATACATAATAAAGCTGTTTTTTGACCGCGACCGGCGCGCCATTGAGGAAGCGGATCAGAAATACGGCAAATACCTTTTGACTGTTGCATACAACATACTGCACAACGAGCAGGACGGGGAAGAGTGCGTGAACGACACGTATTTAGCCGCATGGAACACCATTCCGCCGGAAAAGCCTGCTTCGCTCAAGCGGTATCTTTGCAGCATAATAAGAAACAACGCAATATCAAAGTACAGGAGCCAAAACGCGCGGAAACGGTACGGCGCGGCCTTATGCATTGACGAACTCGGCGAATACGCCGCGCCCGACGAAAGAGAAGCCGCCGCCATAAGAGAGGTGCTTGACGGATTTTTAAAAAGCGTCAGCCGCCGCGATATGACGGTCTTCGTTTACAGGTATTATTACGCGTACCCGGTCGAGCAGATAGCCGCGCATTTAGGCTTGAGCTGTTCTTCGACGTATAAAATACTTGATAAAATGAAAGAACAGCTGCGTCAGAGGCTCAACAAGGAGGGGATCACCGTATGAATAACGATATTATGTCCTACTGCGGCGACAGTATTCTTGACGCCGCGGATAAATACTGGAAAAACGCAAAAAAACAAGCGGTCCTGCGCAGGCTGACCGTAATAGGCGTCGCCGCGCTGCTCGGCGCCGGGATCATCGCCGCCGCGCTGTTGACCGCGGCGAAAATAAACGGCCTCATACCTAAGCCATCAAGCGAATTTCCGGAGGCGATAAGACCGTCAAACGGAACGTCGGCGTCTCCTTACGATCCGGATGCGCCGGATTTCAAAGATCCCGTGTTCACCGCGGCGGAAATAGGAGCGCTGTTTGACGAACAAAAGCTTGAAGGCGCTTTGACGAACGCATACGTCAAAATCGCCGTTCCGTCGGAGGACGAGTTGAAATACAGATGTATGCCCGTCCCGCAGAGCGATACCGTCGGTATATATAAAATACACACGGAGAACGTAAATAAGGCTGAAAACGACCCGTTCACCATGGAGCAATTCTGGAATAAGGTCTGCGCGGGTCTCGGCGTAAAGACCGATGAGCGCGGAGAATGGCACGGCGATGATCTGTATATCAGATTCAGCGATAACGAACATTATTTTTCGACGTTTTCCTTCGGTTGTTATACGGGCGGCGTAAACAAAAAGCTGACGTTTGACGGGATCGGTATAACGGTCGATCAGACCATGTCCGACGAGGAGATGAAGGATTCTCTCAAACCGATACGCGATAAGCTCTGCGATACGTTCAACGCCGATCTGCCCGATATATATATCGAACGGAGATACGGTGAGTACGGTCAGTACGGGTGCGAAGACCTGACCGTTACGTTCTATAACGCGAAAAACAGCGGCGTTGATATAAATATCTGCGGCTTTTGTTCCGATATGATAAGAATAAATTTCACAAACCGAGAAAATTACGACGGAGCCGTCGTAAGCAGGGACGTACTGACAAGAGCGCAGGTCCAGTATTATCATTTTCACTGCGAGCCGGAGGCGATATGCGAGCATACGGGCGACGCGAGACTGATTTCAATAGAGGAAGCCGAGGAGCTTTTATACAAAGGCTACGTTTTCGGCGGTCACTGCTGCCCGCTCTGTATGGCGCAGCAGGAAAAGATCTCGTTTGAGAATTACGACAAGGTCGGGATCGTATACTTTAAAGGCGTGCCGTTCTACGCGTTTTTCAAAAATCTGCACTGCGACGCTCAAAACGGCAACGCGGTCTATGCCAGAACTCTCGTTGCAGCGGTGGAGATCTCCGGTTACGAGGAATACTTTGAATCACAAAAAGAGTTTCACAAAGGAAGATAAATATGATGAGAATTAAATATATTTTAGTATGTATATCAATACTTTTGATTTCGGCGACGGTTATGAGCGGCTGTATGCCCGCAGTGACACCGTATGAGTCCGGTTCAGATGATACGATACCGGAAATATCGAAAACGGAAGGCATGACGGTCAAAGAAACGGGAACAGACGACAAAACAACCGTTTTGCCGCGCGCGAATAACGCGGATTATTATAAATTCTACGACGATATCATAATAAATACGCTCAAAGAAGACGGGATGAATGTCGTTTCTCCCGTGAATATATACTGCTGTACGTCGCTTTTGGCGCAGACGGCTGCGGGAAACACTCAAAAGCAGATGCTTGACGCGTTAGGCGCGACAGACGCGGATGACTTAGCGGAAAAAACGAAGAATATAATATCCTCGTTTTACAGAGACGAGGAATTTATGAAGACGTTTTCCGGCAATTCCATTTGGCTTGACGACAGGTTGAACGTAAAGGAAGACTGTGTGAACAAACTGAAAAAAGAATACGGCGCGAAAATAGGAAAAGGAAGCTTCAAAGATCAGAAATATATTGATGAAATGACAAAATGGCTCTCGGATCAGACGGGCGGTCTTCTTGACGGCAGGATAAATATAGAGACCGACGACGATACGCGCGCAATGCTTTTATCAACTCTGTACCTGAGCGCGAGATGGGACGATGTGTTTTATTACGACAGCTCCGATAAAACGCGCTTTAACGATAACGTATACTGCAATTATATGAAAAATACGGAAAACGGATACGTGTATTTCGGGGACAATTTCACGGCGTACAAAAAAGAAATGCTCGATTATAAAGGCTCCGTATGGTTCTTTTTACCGAACGAGGACAGTACGGTATACGACGTGATAAAAAACAGACCGATAGAGTATATCTTTAACGGCGAAAAGAAAGTAAAAGGCGGGCTTGAGGTACATCTCACCGTGCCGGAATATGACGTGTATTCGGACGGAAACATAAACGACGCGCTTTCGGCGTGCGGCATAACGGATGCGTTCTCCGAGACGGCAAACTTTTTACCTCTGTCCGACGATCCGCTTCTGATAGACGCTGTGGCACACGCCGCGCGCGTCAAGGTGAATTGGGAGGGCGTGGAGGCCGCGGCGTATACCGGCGTAACGTACGCGTCGGCGGCAGCCGATCCGGACGGCGAACCGGAGAAATACTATTTTAACCTTTACCGCACGTTCTTCTTCGTTATAACGGACGATAATGACGTTCCGCTTTTCGCCGGTATAGTCGGGGATGAAGACGTCATAAAACTGATAGGATAGACTCCTGCGAATCACGCACGAAGCGCATATCGCAATGCGCAAGCATTATATCGCATTTGCGGAAACGCAAATATATCGCATCGCAAAAGCGATATATCGCTAAAAAAGCCCCTGACGGAAACCCCAAACGCTCACCGGTTCGCGTCGCAGAACCCCTTCACGGGGACGCGATATGTTTCTTACGAAACGCGATATGTCAGAAAGGACGCGATATGCTCTGCTTACGCAGAGCGCGATATGTCCCTATAGGACGAGAGACGATATATAATAATATAAACACTCCGGTGCGGAGTCCCGCACCGGAGATCTTTGTTTGATCCGGTTTATTCGTAAGGATAGTATACGCCTATCATAACGTAGCTTTTCGCCGTGTCTTCAAAAGACGCGATCAGGTTCTTTTCGTCAAGCGCGTACGTTCTGCTGCTTCCGTATACGAAGGGATTTGCGCGGTCCGGGCTGCCGCATACCGACTGTATCTGTGCGACCTCCCACAGAAGTCCGGTCTCCGTCATATCAAGCGCGCCGCCGTATGCGCCTTTCTGCGTATAAATCTGCTCCGGTGAAAGCGAAGCGTCGCATACGAGCAGGACCGCGCTCGTTTCCTCTGCGTACTTTGCAAGAAGATCGCCGGATTCTTTATTGATCAGTTCGATGTCTCTCTTATACTTCCAGTATAAATTCTCGTACACGTAGTAATACGCGTCCGCGCCCATATTCTGCTCGGGCGACATATGTTTACCGCTCAAATATATTTTTCCGTTTGAATATCCGGCGGAGCAGAATTCATACGTTACGCCGAAGCTTATGATACATTCCAGGCCGCGGTCGTTTGATATAAGCACCAGATTCGACTTATAATCAAGATCGTAATACACTATAACGTAACTGTTATCCGCTTTGCCGAGACAGCGGACGGAACAGCTTGAAATATCTATCTGCACGGGTATCTCTTTGTGACTTTTCAGCTCGCCCGTTGATTTTGAATATTCCGATATGACAAACGCCGTTATCCGTTCGTTCTTTACTTCTTCGACGCCGTCTTCATTTACTTGCATTTGGTCTGTTTTGACACTGCTTACGACGTATATCGTGTCGCCGTCCGCATAGGCGCCGGCGACCGTGCCGACATCGTGATCGTATTTTTTCAGCCATAGCTCGTTCCCGTTGTCGTCAAGCATTATCATTCTCATCTTATAGTCATGGTAACCGAATCCGAGGTCGGTGTAGTTTATAAGAAGCACGCCGCCGTCAACTGCTCTGAAAATGTTTCTCGGCAGCTCGGTCTTCTCGTCATAGTCCCATTTGTAAGTCCATAAGACTTTGTCACCGTTGCTCTTTGTAAACGTACCTTTATTATCGCCGGTCCCGAAGCTGTAGTCGTAGTTCATGCCGAAAATGAACGAGCCGCCGCTCATTATATAATCGGGCTTGATCTTGTT
>JAEEGW010000149.1 GCA_016280525.1 Clostridiales bacterium | reverse complement strand
GGTGCCGGATATATCGGACGGAATAGAATTTCATCTTGACTCCGCGGGCACGTTCCGCGCTTACGTCATGATAATACACGATCCGTCAAAGGTGTTCGTCGGCGTGTCGAGCAACGATTTCCCTAACGCCGTAAGAGGACAGCGCATATACGACGCGGCGGATAAATACGGCGCGATAGCCGCGCTGAACGGCGGCGAATTTCACGATCCCGGCGGAGAAGGCTTAGGCAATCAGCCGATAGGTCTTACATATTCGCAGGGCAAATGCGTCTGGAACGACGGCAAAAAGCGCACGTTTATCGGTATTGACAACAATAATAAACTGATCGTATCCGAAAGCATGACGAAAGCGGAAGCGGACGCTCTCGGCATACGCGACGCGGTATCATTCCAGACCGGCAACGTGCTTATCGAAACGAAGGACAAAGCGACGCTTTGCTACTACGCAAACGACAACAACGGCAAAGCGCAGCGCACGGCGATAGGGCAGAGAGCGGACGGAAAATTCATATTCATAGTTACCGACGGCAGATCCGCTTCATCCATCGGCGCGGACTATAACGATATGATAAATATGATGCTCAAATACGGCGCCGTGAACGCCGGAATGCTTGACGGCGGATCGTCCACAATGCTTTATTACAGAAATTACATCAAAAAATACAATATTGACGTAAAAGAACTTGACGAATATCAGAGGCTCGGACTCGTGAACAAGTACAAGGCTTTCACCAGGCCGAGATATCTGCCCACATTTTTTATGGTGATGCCATGAAAGAGCGCGCGTTTAAATTCAGATGGACCTCGCTTCTGTTCTATATAGCCCTGTGCATGATAATCGCAGCGGGGCTTATAGCGATACTTGCGCTGCAGAAGCCGGTCAAGGAATGGCTTGCCGATTTTGAAAATACGTATGAAACGTATAAGCCGAAAAACCAGATCCAACGCATATTTGATGAATATTTTGCAGAACCCGACGTGGAAGAGCTTATAGCGCTGGCGGAAGAAAAGCCGGAGTACAACGCGCCGGATACGTATGAGGACGCCGTGGAAAGATACGCGGCGAAACTCAGGGGCAAGACAATGACGTACGGTTATCTTGCCGGCACGGACCAGAAGGTCATAAACGTAAAAGCCGACGGAGCGCTCGTCGCGCGCTTCTTCGTCCGCGAAAAAGAGGAGAAGAACAAGTACGACCAGCCGATATACGAGCTTGACAAGATCATACTGTTTTATGAAAAGCCGCTTGATTCAATAAATATCATGCTGCCGGAAAGATACAGGGCGTACGCGGACGGCGTCGAGATCTCTGACGAATACGTCACCGCGTCCGGCATCAAGGATGACGAAAGAGATTCCGTACCGGAAGGAGCGTTTCTGTTCACGTATAAAGTCTGCTCCATGACCGGACTGTATCAAACGCCCAAAATTAAAGTAACGGACGACAAAGGAAACGAAGTCCAACTTGACTACGACGAGGAAAAGAATCTGTTTTCGTGTAAATATGAATACAGCGAGGAGCTGAAGGAACAGTATTCGGAGTTCGTCATAGAGGCTATGACGAAATACGCTACCTGGATGCAGAACGACTATGATTCTGATTTCTACCGTATAAAGCCGTATTTTGACCAGAACACGCAGCTTTACGAGGATATAAGGCTTAACCCGAGACTGTTCGTGTGGGAGCACGACGGATATAAGTTTGAAAACGTTGAAACGTCAGAATTCTTTGATTACGGCGGCGTTATATCCTGCCGTGTGAAATTTGACCATATCCTGACCAAACGCGGAAAAGAAAACTACGTTGACAAAAACGACCATACCGTTTACCTGCGCGAGGTCGACGGGGAATACAAGATATTCTATATGGTGAGCCATTAAGAACGGGGCATTAAGAATGTAAGGGTCGGCGCCTCGACGACCCGCTTGTAGGGGAGGGGTCTCCCCTCCCGAATTAAGAATTCAGAATTAAGAATTCAGAATGTTTGGGCGATCATTGATCGCCCTTTTTTAAACAAAAAATCAATGTAGGGGCGACCATTGGTCGTTCGTAAATAATAAATAATAAAGAATAAAGAATAAAAACCGGTGTCCCTTCGGGACGATCTGTGCGCCTTACCGGCGCTTTTGGGGTTCCCCGCCCGTGAACCCCCAAAAACTCGTTCCTCGTTTTCGGGGAACCCCGGCCCCCCCTATCCACCCCAAACCCCGCCATCCCCCCATTGTTATAACGGGGCTTTTGCGGCGCCGGCCGTCAGCGCGGCCGACACCTTGATTTGCAATTACCCGAGCCGTCGCGGACGCTGACACTTACAGAATGCACGGAATTAAAAAACGGACGATACCGTCCGTTTTTCTTAATTCTTAATTCTTAATTTTCCCGAGCAGTTTTAACGCAAGTTCCGCCGTCTGATATGCGTTCCCGGCTAACGCGTCGGCAGACGAGAGCTCTTGCCGTGATCCGTAGCCGTACAGCGCGCCGACGGTGTGAAGACCGAGCTTTTTGCCGCTCTCCACGTCGTAGCTCCTGTCTCCGACCATGACGGCGTTTCCGGGCGTGACGCCCGGCATATTTTGCAGCGCCCGCGTTATTATATCCGCCTTGTCGTCGCGGCTGCTGTCCAGCGCCGCGCCGGATAAAAACGACAAGTATTTGTCAAACCCGAATTTTTTTGCTATCCTCTCCGCGAATATATCCGGCTTTGCCGTTGCAAGCGCGACGGCGACGCCTTCTTTTTTTATCAGTTCAAACGCTTCAAGTATCCCGTCGTACAGAGAACACTCAAAAATGCCAGTAGGTCTGTAATACTCGCGGTAATATTCCACCGCTTTTTCCGCGTCGGCGGTGGACAGACCGAAATACTTTGAAAACGATTCGCGCAAAGGAGGACCGATGAAGCAATACAGCTCTTCCCGCGGCGGTGGTTCGATGCCGAACTTCCGCACGGCGTACATAACTGAATTGGTAATACCTATACCGGGATCGGTGACGGTCCCGTCAAGATCGAATAAAACGGCTTTCATAACGCCTCAACAATAACTTTTTCAAACTCGCGGGCCGTGTCCGCTCCCGCGCCGCCGCCGTCAAGCAGGTTTTTGATGTAAACGGCGTACACTTCGTTTGCCCAGT
>JAEEGW010000148.1 GCA_016280525.1 Clostridiales bacterium | reverse complement strand
TACCGTAAACGTGCGTCTTACCGCGGAAAAACTGCTTTCGCACGGCGTGCGCGAGCGCGTTATAATCCATGCGCCGGAAGCGGGTTTCATACTGAATTCAAACGGCGATTTTACAGTTGTGCCGTCGCTTGATCTGCCGGAGGGCTATATAAAAGGCAGCGTCGGCGCGGGCGACGCGTTCTGCGCGGGATGTCTGTACGGCATATATAACGGTTACGGCGACCGCCGCATACTTGAATTCGCATCCGGCGCCGCGGCGATGAGCCTGTGCAGAGAAGATTCCGTAAGCGGTATGAGATCCGCCGCTGAGATCGAGGCTCTCATATCAGAATTACCGAGAAAAGTCTTATAAAACGGAGATAAAAAATGAAAAAAAGCGAGATAGAAGCACAAAAGAAAAAAGCTCTGCCGTATTACGAAAAGGCGGGGATAATCCTGACGGATGAAGAAAAACAGAACATGGAGATAGCGGACTTCGGTCTCGGGAAAGTCGACCGCGTGGGTCTGCAGCTCATAGTTTACGTCAATACGGACCGCGTATGCGCAAAGGAAATGGTCCTTCTGCCTTATCAGGTGTGTCCGGAGCACCGCCACGTTCCGACGAACGGCCGGCAGGGCAAGGAAGAGACGTTCCGCTGCCGCTTTGGCAAAGTTTATTTATACACGGACGGGCAGGGCGACAAAGACAAGATCGGCGTGCCTCTGCCGGATACGGACGTTACGGTGTTTCACGAGACCTTGCTTACGCCGGGCCGGCAGTTCACCATAATGCCGGGGACGCTGCATTGGTTCGCGGCGGGAGAAGAGGGCGCGGTGATCTCCGAATTTTCCACGCACAGCACGGACGAGACGGACTTTTTTACCGATCCCGAAATAGTAAGAATACCCGAGTTGGAAGACTGAGAGGACGAAAAAAATGCTTGTAAATTTAAATGACGTTTTAAAAAAAGCACAGAAAGAACGTTACGCCGTAGGGCTTTTCAACGCTACGGATTCCGATATGCTCGACGCGCTCATCTCCGCCGCGGAGGAGCTGCGTTCGCCTATTATAATCGGCACGGCCGAGGTGCTTCTGCCTTACGGCGAGCTTTCGCTGATCGCGCCGGGACTTGTCAGCGCGGCGAAAAACGCGAGCGTGCCGGTCGTGGTGCATTACGATCACGGTCTGACTTTCAGCCGCTGCATGGAGGCGCTGAAACGCGGATTTTCAAGCGTTATGTTCGACGGTTCGGCGAAGAATTATGATGAAAACATAGCGGAAACAAAGGAAATAGTCAGAATCGCGCACGCTATGGGCGCAAGCGTTGAAGGCGAGATAGGCCACGTGGGCGACAACGTAAACGACGAGGGCGAGGTCACGGATATGTATACGAAGCCGGGCGAGGCGGTCGAATATCTTGCCGCGACGGGAGTTGACGCGCTTGCCGTTGCAATAGGCACGGCTCACGGCGCGTACAAACACAAGCCGAAGCTCGATATAAACAGGCTTAAAGAAATACGCGCGGCGGTAGACGTCCCGCTCGTTCTGCACGGCGGCTCGGGCCTGTCCGACGAGGATTTCAGAAACTGCATAGAAGCCGGCGTTTCAAAGGTCAATATCTTTACGGACCTCTGCCTTGCGGGCAGCGCCGCGATGAAGTCCGCGGCCGAGAGGGGGCTTGACTACCTTGAATGCAGAAACGAAAAAGTAGCGGCTATTAAAAAAGAGGCGGAGAAGAAAATGCGTCTCTTCGGCTGCGCCGGCAAAGCGTAATATACGGCAATAAACTATAAATTTTGATACGGTCCGGGACGGACGCACGGCGGCTGTCCCGGTCTATTTATTGAAATAATAAAAAATTTAATTGACAAGTTCACTATATTATGATATAATATTTTCAAGTATCGACGCGACGGAGGTGATAAACGGACCGTGAAGATCATAACGGATGCACTGCCTGCGGTCCGGGCGATCTGCCCCCCGCAGAAAATAAAAGAAAACACCGCGTACAGAATGACAAAGCTGTGCGTTACGACAGACTGCGCCGACGGCAGGCTTTTGTTCCACACGCTTACCGGCATGCTCGTTTTGCTTGAAGACGAAGCCGACGCGGAAGCCTCGCGGGACGAGCTAATAAAGGAAATGTTTTACGTCCCGGAAGACTTTGACGAGTTGGCGTACGCGGACAAGGTCATAAGCATTGCAAAAGCGCTTAAAAACGGTTCCGGACAAAAGAAAAAACTGTCTTATACGGTACTTACGACGACAGACTGCAACGCGCGCTGCTACTACTGCTACGAAGCCGGGATAAGACGCTGCTATATGTCGGCGGACGTCGCAAAAGACGTAAGCGATTATATAATCGGCGCGTCGGACGGGCGCGAAGTTGAGCTCCGGTGGTTCGGCGGAGAGCCACTCATGAATCCCGAAGTTATAGATATAATCTGCGGAAAACTCCGCGAAGCCGGCGTTGAATACAGCTCTGCGATGGTCAGCAACGGATACCTTTTTAACGGCGATGTTATAGGAAAAGCAAAGGGTTTGTGGAATCTGAAGAGCGTGCAGATAACGCTTGACGGATGCGGCGAGGTATACAACCGCGTCAAGGCGTACAAAGAGCCGGGCGACGCATATTCCCGCGTTATAAACAACGTTGACAACGCCTTGAAAGCCGGCATAAAAGTGCACATACATTTAAACGTCAGCAGGAAAAATATAAGCGATCTTATGACTCTTGCAGACGAGCTTGAAAAGACGTTTTCCGAAAGAGAAGGTCTGTTTGCGAGCGCCGCTTTGTTAGGCGATTTCAGGCGGGAAAACGAGCGTTTCAACGGCGACGTATACGACGCGCAGGAGTATCTGAAGCTGCGGAAAAAGCTGAAAGACGCGGGATTTGAAGGCAAACGGCCCCCGCTTAAAAGAGAGCTGAATTTCAACAACTGCATGGCGGATAACGACGCCTGCGAGATAATACTGCCGGACGGCAGGCTCAGCAAATGCGACGAGCAGCTTGACAAAGACTGCTTCGGCGACATTTACTCAAAAGAGCGGGACACCGAAAATATAAAATCGTGGAAAGAGCAGGTAAAACTGCCGGAATGTTACGGCTGTCCGCTGTACGCGAGATGTATAAATCTGAAAAAATGCGCGTGGGTAAACGAAAACTGCTCGAAAACGAGTCAAATAATAAGATTAGGCGTGCTGAAAGATCAAATAACGGACGCTTATAAAGAATGGAAGGAGACCTTGAAATGAAACTTAAGGACAACTGGACGCTGACCGAACTGGGAGACGATTACGTCGCCGTGCCCGTACAGGGCGGAGCGGATACTTTCAGCGGCGTGGTTCATCTGAACGAGACCGG
>JAEEGW010000147.1 GCA_016280525.1 Clostridiales bacterium | reverse complement strand
CGTTGTATCTTCCATAAACGATCTAATTGGAACTATGCTTATGTACCAGATAAGCTGGGTACAGTTCGGGCTTTTGCAGTTCTTGCTTTCGCTTCTTATATTCACGGCTTTCCTTGCGCTGACTGCGTTCCCGATACTCTACAGGGTCGTAAAGAAGCAGCCGATCGACGTGATAAGATCGATATAAAGGCGGTGATAACATGTTGGAATTAAAGAATATATCTAAAACATACAGAAGCAAAAACGGCGTTACGCACAGAGCGCTAAACGACATTTCGCTTTCATTCGGGCAGACCGGTCTTGTTTTCATCGTCGGGCGCTCGGGCGGCGGTAAATCGACGCTGCTCAATATGATCGCCGCTCTTGACAGGCCTGACAGAGGCGAGATACTGCTTTACGGCAACAGCTTCCGTGATTTCAGCAACGCGAAGCTCGACTCTTACAGAAACACGTACATAGGCGTTGTTTTCCAGGATTACAACCTTATACCGACTCTTACCGTATATCAGAACATTGCGCTCGCACTCGGACTGCAGAGCAACGAAAGCAGCGAGAGGGTAAACGCCGCCATAAAAACCGCCGGACTTGAAGATATTAAGGACAGAAAGCCTAACGAGATATCGGGCGGTCAGTCGCAGCGCGTCGCGATAGCGAGAGCCGTCGTAAAAGACCCGAAGGTCATATTGGCGGACGAGCCGACCGGAAATCTTGACTCAAAGACCGGCGCGGAAATGTTCAGCATTTTCAAAGAGCTTTCAAAAGAAAAACTCGTTATAATCGTCACTCACGACCGCGACGTTGCGGACGAGTTAGGCGACAGAGTTATTGAAATAAAAGACGGGCGCGTTCATAAAGACCTTGTAAGGACCACACAGCTTTACGAGCCGGCGGTCGACACCGTGGGCGACAGACTTGTAAGAGTCCCGCAGGGCAAGCATCTTGACGAGCTCGCGCTTGAGGAGATAAACGGGATCTTATCGAAAACGGACAGGGACACGTATATAATAAACGAAAAAGACATAGACAAAGTAAAGTCTATGAATATACACGTCAAAAACGCCGTAAAGCTTGACCAGGCGGACAATTCCACGTATTATTTCCCGTATCGCCCAGAGCCTGAGGAGACGAAAGAGCTTTCGCTTATAAAATCCAAAATGCCGGGTTCCGTCGGACTTAAGCTCTCGTTATCAATGCTCAAATATAAAAAATTCCGTCTTGTAATGACGATCATAATGCTAATACTCGCGCTGTTCTTATCAGCAGTTGTCGGCGTGTTCAAGTTCTATAACTTTGACCGCGCCGCGGCTAAAACGATAACGAAAGAAAAATACGAGTATCTGTTGACGGCCAAAGACGGCGATTACGTGCAGGAGACCGTATTCACGAAAGACGAGATCAATTATCTTAAATCCGTCGGCGGCGAGGTCTACGAAGTATATTCGGGCGACGTTGCGCCGGAATACGTCGGCGCATCGGAAAGCTTCAAGAAAAGCGACAAAACGTACGACTTGTTTGATAAGTTTTTCGGCATAGTCGAATCGGACGGCAAACCTGTATATAACGTCGGATACGTAGCCGGTAAAGCGCCGGAAACGTACAGTGACGTGGTCATATCACAGCTCGTAGCTCACTATATGATCGACAGAGGCGTGTACGAAAACGTATCGGATTACGGCGATCTTATAGGCAAACAGTTCGGTCTAAACGGCGTTAAGATGAGCATTTGCGGCGTTTACGAGACCGACGTCGACACGTACGACAAAGCAAAAGACTACTCAAATAAAATCGGCGGCATTGAACTCACGGAGTTTTCACAGACCGAAGGCGCGCCGTACTATTCGCAACTGTCCGAAAGAGACGGATTTGCGATAGTTAAGCAGGGTTACATACAAAACGTAATAAGCACGCTTGAAAAATATCCCGCCTGCTCGACAAAGGTAAACGGAACGGTAAACCTTCCCGTAAACTACGTTGCGCCGGCGGAAAAAGCCGGAAATATCATTTACAAAACCGGCGGTGAGGGATATTTTATAGATTCAAGTTTGTTTGAAGGAATGTTCGGCTTCACGCCGTTTGACGCGGAGGAAATCGCGGAAACGATCACCGCGTTCAACAACGGCGAAAGTGATTATCTTATAAAGCAACTGACAAGCGCTTTTGACGACGGAAGCCATACGAGCCTTATTATAAACGGCATGAAGATAGCCGGCGTTACTGAAGGCGGCGACGGCACTCTGTTTGTCGATAACGACAGCTTTACAGCATTTGTGACCGACGATATAACTGTGCGCAAGGTGCTTGTAAAGACGGGCGGCAGCACGTTGAAAAACATAAATCTGCTTAAAAGTCTTGACAGCGCCGGCATATATCCGTATATGAAATTCTACGCGGATTATCAGAGTTATTCGTCAAACTTGAATATCTTATCTACCGTACTTTCAAGAACGCTTATAATGATCTCTATCGCCGCGGCGCTGCTTCTCTTCTCGTTTATTTCTTCGTCCGTAAGGCTTGAGAGCCGCCATATCGGAATACTGCGCGGTATGGGCGCGCGAGGTATAGATACGTTCAAAGCGTTCGGGATCGAGGGAACTTTGATAACTTCCGCCGCGCTGATACTGACCGTCATTTTAATAGCCGTTTTGTTCCCGATAATAAACGCCGCTATGTCCGCCGGATATTCATATCACTTTTATTCTATCGTTATAAATCCGTTTGCGATATTCTTGATCATCATTACTGCCGTTCTTATAACCGCGGCGGCGATAATAATACCTTTGATACGGCTTTCAAGAATGATGCCGATAACCGCCATGAATAAAAACGAAACTCAAAGATAGGAGCCTGTATGAAAAAAATCATTTCCATTATTCTTTCTCTTACGTTTGTTTTCGCAGTCTTCTGCGGATGCGATCATACACCGGATGAAACTTCGACTGATACCGGCAATATGCCGGATACCGTTACGGAAACAGAGACCGACGGTACCGTTACGCCGGAAGTCGATCTTGCAGTTACGGATCTGCGCGTAAATTATGAAAAAGAGCCGTCCTGCATTGAGAACCCCGTGTTTTCATGGTGCGTCAACTCAGACAGGCGCGGCGCTTATCAGTCGGGTTACCGCATCCGCGTTAGCAAAAATAAAAATTTGACTGCGGAATCCGCTGATCTTGTGTGGGATTCAGGCGTTGCGGCATCATCCGATTCGGTCAATATCCCGTGCGGCGCGGAGCTTGAAGAAGCGACAAGATATTACTGGAACGTTACTATAACGGACGATATGTCGTGTACCGTCACGTCACAGACTTCTTATTTTGATACAGCTTTGACAAAGACGGGGTTTGACGGCGCGGACTGGATAATGCAGAATACTGCCGATCAGTCAAGCATGGGATTCCAAGGCAGCAACTGGATCTGGCTTCTTTCCGGCGATACACAGGGCACTGTGCCTGAGAAGACACAGTATTTCAGATATACGTTCAATATAGAAAAAGAAGTTGAAGAAGCGTTTCTCGGCTTTACCGTTGACGACTACGGCACGCTATATATAAACGGCGAAAAAGCCGCGGATTTCCCGGAGAGCCGCGGTTGGGAGAGCGCGTACTGCTTTGACGCTGCAAAATATCTTAAAACGGGCGAAAATCTCATAGCCTGCGCCGTTGTAAATAAGCAGGTGGGATACGGCGCAATTATATTCAAACTTATCGTCAAATATAAAGACGGTACGCAGGATATTATAGTATCCGACGGAAACTGGAAAGCTTCAGATAAAAACCCGGCCGGCTGGAACAAACCCGATTTTGACGACAGCGCGTTTGCAAAGGTAAATTCCGTTATCGGTTACGGCGGCGATCCGTGGTATGAAAATGTTAATTTCCCGGATCTGTCGCAAGGCGCGCCGACTTTACGCTGCGAATTTGAAGTAGGATCAAACGTTAAATCCGCGTTTTTATTCGCATCCGCAGCCGGACTTTACGACGCGTATATTAACGGACAGAAAGCCGGAAACGACGTGCTCAACCCCGGCAGAAGCGAATACGACAAGCGTATAATGTATCAGTGCATAGACGTGACGGATCAGCTCAAAACGGGCAAGAACGCGATTGGCGCGGTCCTCGGGCGCGGCTGGTATATAGGCGCTTATTCACCGTACGGCGGCAGATATCCCGCTTTTATCTGCAAGCTCGTGATAGAATACGAAAACGGCGAAAAACAAACGGTCTGCTCAAACGGCGGCTGGAAATGCACGCTTGACGGACCTATAATATACGACGATATTTTCAACGGCGAAACGTACGACGGCAGGCGCGAGCTTACGGGCTGGTCAAGCGCCGGATATGACGATTCCGCGTGGGTAAGCGTTCAGCCGACGACGGCAAATAAACTCGGCATAGGAACGCTCGTTCCCCAGCTTTCCGGCACTGTAAAAGTTATGGACACCGTTTCCGCAAAAGAAATGACGGAGCCGAAGAAAAACGTTTACGTTTATGATTTCGGCCAGAATCTCGCCGGTACCGTTACGCTTAAGCTCAAAGGCGAAGCCGGACTTGAAGTCAAGCTGCGTCACGCAGAGATGCTGAACGACGGAAGCAGCGGCAGCGACGGACCGAAAGGCACGATTTATACCGCAAACCTGCGCTCAGCTCTCGCAACGGATACATATACGCTAAAAGGCGATCCGGACGGCGAAATCTATACTCCCGCTTTTACGTTCCACGGCTTCAGATACGTTGAGATAACAGGACTAAAAGAAGCGCCTGCGTTATCCGACGTGACGGCGAACGTCATGTATTCCGATATGGAAGACACGGGAAAGATAACTACGTCAGACGAGCTTGTAAATCAGCTTATTTCAAATACATACTGGGGACAGCGCGGCAACTTCTTATCAACTCCCACCGACTGCCCGCAGCGTGACGAGCGTATGGGCTGGTCCGGCGACGCGCAGATATTCAGCGGCACGGCGGCTTATAATATGAACGTCAAAGCGTTTTTTGACAAATACATAACCGACTTAAACGATGCTCAGCGCGGCGACGGCGCGTATCCTGACGTTGCACCGCAGACGTACCGCTCAATGTACGGCGGTTCGGGAAACAACGCCTGGGGCGACGCGGGTATAATAATACCGTGGGTGATGTATACGAGATACGGCGATATTTCGTATATTGAAAAATACTACGGCAATATGAAAAAATATATCAAATATCTAATTGGAACGAGCAAGGATTTCATACGCGGGCAGAGCGCATACGGCGACTGGCTGTCTATCGGAGAGTCAACAAGAATTGACGTTACGGACACCGCGTACTGTGCCTACGTTTGCGATCTTATGGCTAAAATGGCGGCGCTTCTCGGAAACGAAACGGATGCAAAGCATTTTGCAGATTACGCGCAGAGCTATAAAGACGCGTGGAACAACAAATACGTTAAATCAAAAGGCGTTTTGAAATCCGATACGCAGACGTCGTATCTTTTGGCGATAGCGTTTGAGATAGTACCCGAAGAAGACAGACAGGCGTTCGCCGATACGCTGAATGAAAAGATCAAAAAGAACGGTACGAAGCTGACTACCGGCTTTATCGGCTGTCCTCTGCTTCTGCCCGTACTTTGCGAATACGGTCACATTGACACGGCGTTCGCACTGCTTCAGCAGACCGAATATCCGTCGTGGAAATATCCGATACTTCAAGGCGCTACGACGATATGGGAGCGCTGGAACAGCTACACCATCAGCAACGGCTTCGGAGACGCTGGTATGAACTCGTTCAACCATTATTCGTACGGTTCCGTTACCGAGTGGATCTATTCAACGCTTATCGGTATAACCGCCGACGAATCAAAACCGGGTTTCTCTCATTTCATTCTTAAGCCGACGGCGGGCGGCGGACTGACTTACGCAAACGGCGAATACGTATCGATCCGCGGTACGATAAAGAGCGGCTGGGTTGCCGAGAACGACGTAATGACAAAATACGCGTGTACCGTCCCGGCAAATACGACCGCAACGCTGTATTTGCACGCAGAACAGCTTGATAATATAACCGAGAGCGGCAAACCTTTATCCGAAGCAGACGGCGTGACTGTTACTTCTTTTGAAAACTGCGTTGCAGTAATTGAGATTTCAAGCGGTGCGTTTGAATTTTCAATAAAATAAACCATTACTTAAAGGGCGCCGCAATCAAACGGCAACCCTCGATGTGAAGACGAACTCCCTCGGTCATCCGGGAATTATCCCGGATGACAGCTCCCCCCGAAGGAGGGGCCATAATTTGCCTCCCTCTTTGAGGGAGGTGTCAACAAAGTTGACGAAGGGAGTTTTTAATACTACTTTGTCTGAAAATTGAGGGCTGCCGCACAATGCGGCAGCCCCAAATTTTATTTTATAAAACGAACGGGATACGTTAAAATCAGCTGTGCGCAGATTCCGCCTTGTGATACGTTCACCGGTTCAAGATCACTGTTAAACTCAACGACGTTTGCACACCCTTCAAGGCTCGTTAATTTTACGTCATTTTCCTTTGACACCCTGAGATCTTCATCAATAAAGAATATTGCATCATTCAATATGCTCGCTCTGCTGATTTTCGGCTTTACCGTTTCCCAGAAAACTTTTCCGTTATCGGTATGAACAGCACCGCCGAATGAACAGTCAGACGTATACAGAGCTTTTATTTCTTCATTTTCGATCGAATACGCCATCATAAAAGATCTGTTTGCGTTATATTCTTCTGCTGCATTATAATCTTCCGCTTTTTTGGAATAAGGACCGCTTATATCTGTTGAAAAATTCATTCCGTACTGCCGGTATTCTGATTTTGCAAAATAATATGCCGCTTGTTTCGGAAGTCCGTAGTCGTCTTTGTACTTATTATCACGAAGCGTGCCGGATATATAAAGCATATTATCCTGTACAGCCGCGTCCGTTATTCTGAAATACTCTGAATCGTTTTCAAATGATACCGTAAGTTTTTGCTCCCCGTCAAAACCGATCAAAGCCAGAATATCCGTATATTTATTGTTATATAATTTAATTAAAAATCCCTGCTCTGTTATACCTATACAGCTTATATCTACCGAACCGTTCGCGTATGTGCTGAGCGTAGTTGATATGGTATTTATAACCTTTCCGTCTGTCTTTGAAACAACGTCAACAATGCATTTTACAGGCGAGTATTCTATATCCGAGTTTTCTTTTGAATATACAACTTCCATTACATAATACTTTACAAAATACAATTCATTATTATATTCAAATATATCCGTTGTCGGTATGTTATCATCAAAATATGCTTTCCACAAAAGATTACCGTCCGAGTCCAAAAATCCCGTCTCGCCGTCGTTTTTCATATACACAACGCCGCCCGAAACAGTCTGAGACGAATAAAAATTCGCGCCTTCCTCTATTCTGTACGTCCACTCGACTTTGCCGCCGTTGTATTTGACTATCGCATCAGTACTGAACATAGTATAAATATTCTCACACTTATACATATTCTCTGTATCGCTTAAAACGTACGATAAATTACTGTATTCCACATCATAATCTATACTTTGTATGGAATTTACGGATATATCTGTCGTTTTTTCAGCTTTGATATCGTCTATTGATCTGTTGTACGTTTTTGTTGTGATGCTGATTTTTTCTTTATTTTCTGTCTTTGGAATTTCAGTATATTCCGTGATCTCATCCGATGCGATTTCAGACGCTGTTTCAGCTGTTTCCGGCGTGATTTTATTCACGTTATAGACGTTTATTCCGATAAAAACCGCAAGAACAGCACAAGCGGCGGCGGATGCGATACCGCTTAAAACGTTTTTAAACTTTCTCTTTTCAAAATACTCCTTTGCGTTATCATAATCAGACTGCTCTATATACTTTTTATCCGCATTTTTTATTGATTTTAAAATATCATCTGATCTCATATGCGAAAGCCCTCCTTTTTAAGATGCTCCGAAAGCTTTTTGCGGATGCGGAACAGTCGCGCGGTCACCGCGTTTTCTTTCATACCGGACATCGCCGCTATATCCGCTATGCTGTCTTCATAATAATAACGGCGCATAAATATGATCAGATTCTTTTTTGACAGGGTTTTTAAAAAACCGTTTATCGCCCCGTCAAGACCGTTATCGTCCGGCGTATCGTCTGATATTATCTCCGCCAGCTCCGTGTCGAGTGAAACGGTTACGGCGGATCTTTTAGCCGCTGTGTTATATCTGTATTTTCGCATAGCGATGTTGTGCACCACACCGCAGGCGTATGCGGATATATCATCCGGTTCAGCGGGCGGGATACCGTTCCACAACGCAAGATACGCGTCGTTTACACATTCCATAGCATCCTGTTCGTTGTGAAGAACGTTCATAGCTGCGGCTTTCATTTTTGCACCGCAAAAAGCCGACAGCTCTTTAATCGCGCTTTCGTCTCTGTTTATAAACAGTTTTACTATCTTTCCGCTGTCCATTCCGTTCCTCTTTTTT
>JAEEGW010000024.1 GCA_016280525.1 Clostridiales bacterium | reverse complement strand
TGAAAGCAGCGCTACGGACGTCCATTCCGCCGCTTTGTAGACGTTCAACTCCGGCTGGGTGTTCGTCTTTATCGCGTCTATAAAATCTTTTACTATATAATAGTCGCCGCCGCCGTGACCTGCGCTGTCGCCTTCGCCGCTCTTGTAGCGGTCCGGCAGATGCTCTTTATATTCCCACAGCGATCTCCAGGCAGTGCAGCCGACGCGCTCCTTGTCCGTATCGAGCGCTATCTGAGGCTCGCCGCCTAAACGGTTGGATTCGTAACAGCCTTTAGTGCCCTGTATCTGATAGTACGCCATCGCGTGCGGGCGCGGGGATATCGTATCCACTCTTATCTTAACGAGCTTGCCGGACGCCAGCTGACACAGCGTTTGGGTGAGGTCGTCGTTGCGCAGACCGTACGGGTTGTGGTTGCCGGGGCTGAAGCTCGCTATGGAAACGATCCTGTCATCGTCAAAGCACTGCATCACCGGGCCTAAGCTGTGCGTGGGGTAAAACGAGCCGCGCGTGCCCATCTGCCAGTAGCTGCGCCAGCCTGTCTTGCCGTGCCAGTTGCGCAGGGAAGTGCAGTCGTGCGTGTATTCGCCTTCGCCGTAGTATATCTCGCCGAAAAAGCCTTTTTTGACGAGCTGACGTACAAGCTGGACCTCCGGCATATAGCAGTAGTTTTCCGCGTACATATAAATTTTGCCGGATTTCTCAACGGCTTCGATAAGCCACCACAGCTCGTCCATCGACACCGCCGCCGTCACCTCGCACATAACGTGCTTGCCGGCGTGCAGCGCGGCTATCGACTGCGTGACGTGAAGCTGCATCGGAGTTGAGACGATTACGGCGTCAATATCCGCTTTTTCAAGCATATCGTCGTATATGCGGTAAAGCTGCAGATCCGGATCGTTTATGGCTTCCTTCGCCGTCTGAAGCGCGCCTTCGTCAAGGTCGCACATAGCGGTTATTTTCGCTTCGTCCGGCATTGCTTTTATAGCCTGCACCACGGAAAGACCGCGTGCGCCGACTATTCCTATTTTTATCATATTATCGCCTTTCTTTATAAAACAGGGCTGTCACTTAACGCGACAGCCCCGAAACGTCTTTTTTTATACTCTCTTTGAAAGAACTTCAGCCTCGTATTTTTTGACTTCGTCAAACCAGCCGGATTCTGTTGTGCCGCATTCCTTGCAGAATTCTTCCCATACGTCGCCGAACGGGAGCATTTTCATTTCTTCCTGACGTACCATAAGCTCCGTGAACTCGCCGTTGTCCTGCAGCTTCTTAAGCTGATCGAACGGAGTGAGCATTGCGGAAAGCAGGGCTTTCTTCCAGGATCTTACGCCTACGGTCCAGGCGGATATGCGGTTGATGCTCGCGTCAAAATAGTCAAGCGCCATGTAAACTCTGTCAAGAGCGTTGCAGCGGACGATTTCTTTCGCCATTTCCTTCGTCTCGTCGTCGAGAAGCAGAACGTGGTCGGAATCCCAGCGGACGCCGCGCGTGATGTGCAGAGCTATTTCCGGGAAGTATACGAGCAGGGCGGGTATCTTGTCGGAAACGACTTCCGTCGGATGATAGTGGCCGTTGTCCATGAGCGGGAGCACGTTTTCATGCGTTGCCGCGAACGTCAGCGTGAATTCCGCTGAACCGGCGGTGTAGGACTCAACGCCTATGCCGAAAACCTTGGATTCAACGCAGGGTTTTACGAGCTTCGGATCGTGCGGTTCCGCGATTATCTCTTCAATGGACTTCTTGTAGCGGAGTCTCGGACCCAGTCTGTCTGCCGGGATGTCCTTGAAGCCGTCGCCTATCCAGATGTTCATAACGCAGGGAACGCCGGTCTCTTTTGCAAAGTATTCGGAAATGCGGATGCAGGCCTTGCCGTGCTCGACCCAGAATTTTCTCGTTTCTTCATCGGGAGAGGTGAGAGAAAGTCCGTCTTTTACCTTCGGGTGAGAGAAGAACGTCGGGTTGAAGTCGATACCCATTCCTCTTTCTTTTGCAAATTCCACCCATTTTGCAAAATGCTTGGGCTCGAGCTTATCGCGGTCTACGTACTGACCGGGTTCGAATATCGCGTAGCAGGCGTGAAGGTTGAGCTTCAGCTTGCCGGGGCATAAGGATATGACCTTGTCTATATCAGCCATAAGCTCGTCGGGAGTTCTTGCTTTACCGGGATAGTTGCCGGTGGTCTGTATGCCGCCGGTGAGAGGGCCGTCATGGTCAAAACCCGTAACGTCGTCGCCCTGCCAGCAGTGGAGCGCGACCGGGATCTCTTTGAGTTTTGCGATAGCGGCGTCGGTATCTATGCCGAGCTTTGCGTATATCGCTTTTGCCGATTCGTATCTTGTGCTCATGTGAATACTCCTTTTTCTATTTCATTGCCGTCGCCTTGACGGTTAACTGTCCTTATTGTATCATATAATTATGAATTTTGCAATATGAATTACTGATTTTTATCTGAAATCCACGTATATTTCGTTTATGTCCTTGTCCGCCCACCATTCGTCCTTGTTGACGGTATAATCAAGGCTTCCCGTATAACCTACGGATCTTTTGAGTACGTCCGTAAATTCTCTTAATCTGTCTTCGGATTCTTTTATGCGGGTTTTGTATTCCGCTTCAAGCGCGTCCGCGCCGCCCTCGTACTCCGTCTGACCGGTGTATACGCCCCCGAGTTTGAGCGA
>JAEEGW010000146.1 GCA_016280525.1 Clostridiales bacterium | reverse complement strand
TTTGCCGCTGTCGGCGTCTTTTAATGCGTATTTTGCGCCTTTATCCGCAAACGGCAGCTTGACCGTGAACGTGTCGCTTTCGGCTTCTTCCATTCTGAACGCTAAAAGTATGCTTTCGCCTGTGTCGGGGTCGTCATATGCAAGCGCCGCCCAGTGCGTTCTGTCAGTGAAGTGACGCCACGGCGTCAGAACGTACATATCCTTTGTCAAAAGATGCTTCACGCTCTTCCATTCGTTGTAGTTGCGGCGCATCAGGTCGTAGTCAAGCTCTTTGTTGTGCGTGAATTCCTCGCCGTAGTTGTATATCGGCAAATACGACGCGCGCGCGACGTACGGAGAGCTGCCTTTGCCCTTGCTCGCTTCAAGCTGCTGCTCCGTTTCCTTTGTGCTTGATCCGTGGAACGGTATCCAGCGGCAGAACGTGGACGTCATAGAAAGGCGTATCGAAGACGCCGTGCGGTCGAAGTCAGAGCGCATAAGCGGTATGCCGCGGCGCATGGATTCTATATCGTTTCTGCCGCCGCCGGACGCGCACGAGTCCACGAACGTGCATTTGCCGTTTTCCGCGCAGAACTTTATTATCCCGTCCCATAACGCGTAATGACCGCATATACACTTGTTTTCCGTCACGCCGTACCGCGGCAGGCCGTATTTCTGCGTTTCTTTGTTGTCTTTATAAGGCCAGGCGAAGCCGGGGTCGCTGTTGTTGTCTTCACGGTACATATCAACGCCGTGCTCGCCCATCATTTTCGTTATCCTTCCGAGCGTCCAGGACAGACATTCCGGGTTTCCCAGATCGTTCGTTCTGACGTGACCGTCGCCTATGCTCCATTCCTCTTTATATCCGTAGTTATTGCAAAGCGACGGGACGTTGCAGACGCGCTCCGGCTCGAACCAGACGAGCACCTTCATACCCTCTTTGTGACACGCCTCGTTTGATTCAAGAAACGACTTGTCGGGCCATTTCACCGTGTCGAGCTCCCACGTCCCGACGGTGCCCCACCAGTCCGCTTCAACGGTGTTGTTGTCCGCGTCAAAATACCAGCCCGCGTCAAACCAGCGGAAATCAGGTTTCATATCCTCTTTTATCAGTTTTTCAAGCGTGGGTTTCCACGTAAAGCTGCGCTCGGAAATGCTGCCGTCGGAGTTCGGCAGACCCGTGTCTGACGCGAAGCACGACGTTGAAAGCGGCGCCAGAGGCTCGCCCTTGCCGTTTGCTTTCGGCAGGTTGTATTTCATAAACCACGACCGCCACAAATTCGTCGCGTTATCGTAATTTCTGCCCTTGTACGGCAAAAGCACGACGAGCCCGGTGCGTATTTTCTCACCCGGCAGGAGCGCGGCGTTGAGCGAAACGTCGGTTTTTGCCTTTACTCTCGTTACATCGCCTTCGGCAGAGAAGAGCGCTTCCCAAGTGCCCGCCCAGCCGAGCGCTATCATCGTGCCGCCGTTACCGTGACAGAGATCGAAATACGGGAAAACTATGTGCGTCGCGCGCCCGCCGAGCGACAGAAAATATTTGTCGCCTTTGCCGAGATCGTGCTCGTAGCCGGCGTACCAGTTGTCGTGGTCGCCGAGACAGCCGCGCAATACGGGGTTTTTGCCCGCAAACGTCATATCGAGCGCGTAAACGTCGGAGATAACGTCCGTAGGCTTTCTGCCGGTGTTTTCAAACCACACGGTATATTCACACTGTCCGAATTCTTCTATATACGCGGATTCTATTCTTATCCGCAGGTTTTTATCGACACGCGCCGTTGTCGTGACGGTCGTTTTGCCGTTTTCTTTTACGGTCTTTCTGCGCGCGAAAAGCCCTTGAAGACCGTTATGCAGCTCGCCGCCGTACCTGAAAGTAAACGGCAGAGAATCGGGACGGTTTATTTTGTTATTGAAAATACGGCGTCCCGCCGCCGTATTAAGTGATTTTTTGCTCATAAATTTCCTCCGGTTTGTTATCAGAGCGTTCTATTGACGTTCTTACCAAATAAATGAAGCATATGATAAACGAAACTACAGCCAGACCAAAGAATAAAAACGCAATTATTTCAACGTTTTGCAGCTGTATCCTGAAGACGTTGAAATAGAATATTACGGATATAACAAGAAAAACGCTTGATAAAAACGCGCATAAAGCCGCTTTCTTTTGACTTGGTGAATTGCCGCGTTTCTTTGAATAATACGAAAAGACAGAGATCAGAACGATCAAAGCGTCAATAAGACCGGCGCCGGCAATAAACGTCAGAAGGTATGCAAAAACCGACAGATCGATATAATCGGGTTTGTAATTTATCGTATCTATTATAAACCATACAAAGAAGTATGCCCAGAACGCGATATATACGGAGGACAATATTTTTAATACTACGCCCTTTTTTTCTTTTGCCATTACTCGGGATCCTTTTTTATCGTTTTCAGTACCGCGTACGCCGCGAGGACAGCTACGGCGGCGCCTACCGCAATTTCCGTCACGGTGCGGTGACGGCGCAGTCTTCTTGATATATCGGCAAAATCGCCGGACGGTATGAGAATATCGTCCTTTTGTCTTGCTTTGTATTCGTGCAGATAACGCCTGCACGCGGCGCAGCCCTCAAGATGCTCACGCAAAGCCTCCTCGGACGAAGGCGACAAGCATTTATCTTTATA
>JAEEGW010000145.1 GCA_016280525.1 Clostridiales bacterium | reverse complement strand
GACTGCAAGAGCTGAATATTGAATCTTATATTGCAACAAGAGCGGTAAAACTATGATGAAAAAATACGGATTTATATCACTGATTTTAGTTTTTTTAATACTTTTCCCCGCGGTTTTTCAGTCGTGCACACCGGCTGAGCCCGTTGTTACCTCTGATATAACGAAAAAGACGGAGTCGGAGACCGTAATAGAAACAGAGACAGAAATTGAGACGGAAACCGAACCGGAGCCGGACAGCTTCAACGCGGGAAAGGTCAACTACGAAAAGACCGTTATTGACACCGTGATAAAGGAATTCCCGGACGATAAAGTCGGCAAGCCGGCAAAAGACGGCGAGGACGGCGTCGTCACGCTGTTTTACTCGGATTTTTCCGACGGCGATCCCACCTGCAAAGGCAAAGCGGTGCCGCGCTTCGCGGATGCGGCGGGCGTTATTGACGGGAAAATGTATATCCCATACTCCGAATCGTCGGCTGATCATTTTTCAGGCGGCTGGACGACGTGGGGACCGGACGTCAACGTTTCATACGACGAAAACAAGCAGTCGCAGTTATCGGCGAAGCTTAAATTCCACTCCGCTAACGACGGCGCATGGTTCTGCGGATATATAGGCTGTTTTGTGAGCGATTTTACGTTCAAGATTCCGGACAATCCCGGCGACGGCGTGTGGCTGTCATTTAACGAAAGGGAGAGCCGCATATACGTTTACGCCGCGGACGGCGATAACTGGAAATGGCCCGCGTCAAACGCTTTTGTTACGGTAGACAGCGAGCTTATGAGCGGCGATACCTCCCTTGACGTGATCTGCACGGAAGACAAGCAGATATACGTTTACCTGAAAAACACGCCCGTTATGCATATAGTATGCGATCAGACCGTGACCGTGTATGACGGCGGCGGAAACGAAGTTTACAGCGGCAGTTTTGATAAAAGATCCGTGTCAGGCGGGCATTACAGCGTGTTCGTCCACGGCGGCGGAGGATTGGAGATAGATGAAATGAGCGTTTACGGATGTTCGAAAGGACTGCAAAAACACGAGGAATACGTCACCGCGACGCCGGTGGGCGATAACAGGCTCGGATGCGATATAACCGACAGATCTGACGTCGTGGGCATTTGCTATACGATGTGGTTCAACGCGATACACGGCGACGGCGAGGGAAAGATCGAGAGTGCGTTGAACGTCACGGAGCTTAAAGAAAAATACGGCTTCACCGCGAAATACGGCTTCGGCAACAAAGATGAACAGCACAACGCTTCACCCGCGTTCCACTACTGGGCAAAACCCGCGCAGGGCTATTACAGAAGCACGGACAAAGACGCGATAAGAAACAACATGACGCTTTTATACAACGCCGGCGTTGACTTCATTATCCTTGACTATACGTATGCGACCTCGCCCGGTTACGACCCCGGGACGTCCGCGTGGTCAAGCTATATTTATAAGCCTTCAGTTGCGCTGCTTGACACAATTATGGAGATGAGGGCGGAGGGGCTCGGCACGCCGTACGTCGTTTACTGGATGGGAAACGAGAATATGTTCGATTCCGTTTACACGTATTTCTACGGCGCGGAAAAATGGAAGGACTGCTTCGTTTACTGGGACGGCAAGCCGTTTATAATGAACTGGAGCCTGAACAAAAAATACGAAACGGACGTGTTTACCGTCCGCAGTATGTACGGGCTTCAGGGTCGGGTAAAACGCGGACAGTGGAGCTATCTTGAAATAGACAACTCAAAGACAGTTTCATACGACGCGAGTAAGAATCCGGAACACGTTTGCGCCTGCGTCGCGACGCAGGAGACGTATATGTCCATGCCGACGGCGCACGGCAGAGACGGCGGTAGATTCTGGAATAGCCAGTGGCAGACCGTGTTTGAGGTCCGCCCGAAGATCGTCACGGTAACGTGGTGGAACGAATGGTGCGCGCAGCTGTTGAAAGTTGACGGCGTGGGCTACGTTTTCACGGACAACTTCGATATTGAGCACAGCCGCGACGTAGAGCCGATGGAGGGCGGTCACGGCGATCAGTATTACAGATGGCTCTGCGAATATATAAGAGCCTACCGTGCCGGTGAGGCGTGCCCGACACTTATAGAAAACCAATAACTCTGTAATATATATGTGCCGAAGGCACAATTCACGCCGCGTAAGCGGCAATTCATGCCGTAAGGCTATTCATTCCGCAAATGCGGAAATTCATTAAATATAAAGACAGCCAAATTCTAACTTGGCTGTCTTATTTTATCAGGTAAAAGTGAATTGCACCTGCGGTGCATGAATTGTCCTTCGGACATGAATTGGCTCCGCCGTGAATAGCCGCTTACGCGGCATAAACCTCTTATATTATACGTATTTCGCTATTATAGCGTCCATTTCCTTTTTCTTTTTCATCATATCCTTCGCAAGAGCTATCTGGCATCTTGTGCGGACGATGTTGTGCTCCGGATAATTCAGCTTGAAATATTTGTCGCCGTCAAGGTAGTCGTGTAAAAACCTTACGGCAAGCTCTACGGTCATGACTATCGCGCCGTCGGACAACGTTTCCAGTTCTTTTTTCGTTGCCGTGTTCTTTATCTTGCCGACGAAGCCTTTTGTAAACGCTTCAAATCTGATCAGATCTAACCCGGTTTTGCTGATATCCGGCTCGTCCTCGTCCGAATAGTTTGCGCCGAATCTTATGGCGTCGCCGAAATCGTATGCAACGAGTCCGGGCATAACTGTATCAAGGTCTATTATAGCGAGCGTTTCCTTCGTGTCCTTATCAAAAAGGATATTATTGCCCTTCGTGTCATTATGCGTCACGCGCACGGGAAGCTCGCCCTGCTCAAGCAGATCGACAAGAAGCTCGCCGTCGGCTCTTACTTCACGCAGGAAATCTATTTCTTCTTTGCACTCCGCTGCTCTTCCCGCCGGGTCTTCTTCAACTTTTTCAAAGAAAGCTTTGTATCTTTTTTTCGTGTCGTGGAAGCCGGGGATTATCTCGTATAACGTGCTTGCGTCGTAATCCGCTAAAAGAAGCTGGAATTCACCGAAAGCGGCGCCTGCGGATTCAAACAGAGACGGATCGGCAAACGAATCAAACGTTACGGAATTCGGCACAAAGCCGTAGCCGCGCCAGAAGCCGCCCTCTTTATCTGTATAATAATTTCTGCCGTCCGTTGCTTTAAGATAATGAAGTACGCCGCGTTCTTTCTTATCGTCCGGCAGCTTATTGTAAATATGCTCCGTTACGCCGTCTATGTTTGCCATTATATGCTCCGGCTTTTTGAAAACGTACGTGTTTATTTTCTGGAGTATGTAGCTGTATTCTTTTTCCCCGTCAGTAAAATCAACCTTGAACGTTTTGTTTATATTACCGTTTTTGAGCACCGTGCAGGCGGTACATTCACCTTTAAGCATAAACGCGTTATATATTTCAGTTAATTCCATTTTTATCCTCTTTTTTATTCTTCTCTATTCTTCTGCCTATCTTTGCCGTCATAAATTCCGCGGACCGCCTTATATAAGCGAGCGCGGGCGAATTCAGCTTTTTTGTTGCCCTGTCAAAATCGGGTGCTCTGCCTGATACGTCGTGCGTGTCCGTTCCTATAACGAATTTAAGTCCGGATACGCTGTAATCCTTGAACGGATCGCGCGCGAAAATACCGCGGAACGCTTCCGTATTTATCTGGAATATAAGGTCCTGATAATCAAATATATTCCTGCACACGCTTTTTTCGTACGCTGCGGTCACCCGGTTCATATGGGCTATCATGACCGTCATTTTCCGCTCGAACATAAGCGATTCAAGCAGGTCCGCCATCCAGGGGCCGTAAGGCTCGCGCGGGAACTCTATAAGAACTATGCCCGTATGCTGCAGTTCAAGCCCTTCAAAATCAAAGTTCTTTAAATTACGGGTCATATATATCTCAGACCCGAAAAACAGCTGTGGCATATTATCAGGATCGTATACGGACAAAAGCTCTTTATACGAGGCTTCACGGCGGGATATAAAGCTTTTTTTCGACTCTTCCCTCGCGTCAAAATGAGACGTGAGAAAAACCTTTTCAACTCCCTGCTTTTTAAGCATAAGAAGCTGTTTTCCGCTTATTTCCGTATTGGCTGCGCCGTCGTCCATCCCGGGCAGGATATGGCTGTGAAAATCAATATTTATCGAATTTTTATCAGGCATAAAACGCCCCTTTTGTCTGTCATTCCGCCTCTGCCAGAAGGTCCGCGGCGCGCAGCTCTTCTATAAATTTCGCCGTGTCTTCTTCCGCCGTTTTTCTTTCTACGTCGTATTCGGACGTAAGCGCGTCAACAAGCGCCGCCGCGTTCGTCTCCGATTTCAACAGCTGCCAGAGTATGCGGCCCGTGCTGTTTAAAATTATCGGGTCGTTTTTTTTGTCCGCGGAAAGATCCTCCGGCACGGCGTAGATCGTACCGTTGAATTCTCTTATGAGATAACTGTTTTTAAGCTTCATATATATGACGCTCACTCCTTGTTGGCTACGTCGAGCCATGCCATACCGACGTCAAACGCCTCGAACAAGCCCTGCTTTACGGCGCTTTTAGGCGGTGTTTTATCCGTCGGGTCCGTGGGCATTATCTGTATCATGACTCTGTCGGGGATCGACATACCGCGAACGGTTTTTACGGACATGATCATCAGAAACAAAACGTATTTATCGCTCATGCTGCCGTAGATGATAACGTTTTTTTCGCGTACGAGCGGTTTGTTTCTGTACATGAGGTATTTTCCGTTTACTATAGGTTTATCGTTCATTTTATCACCTCTTATTCTGTTTTGTTCACCTTATCCATAAGTTTGTGGATCCTGTTAACGGGATTGAGCAGGTCGCTTATGGTCATATCGTGGTTAAGAGTATCTATTATGAGCGCAACGTACTTGCAGAGGTTTACCTCGCAGTACCAGTCGCGCGCTTTTAATTCGGGCGTTCTGTATATGAGGTTTGTGGTGAATATCTTGCTTATGGCGCCGTCTTCATACGCTTTGTCCATGGTATCAAGGCCGTTGCAGAAAAGTCCGAACGTGGCGAATACGAATATGCGCTTTGCTCCTCTTTCCTT
>JAEEGW010000144.1 GCA_016280525.1 Clostridiales bacterium | reverse complement strand
TACGGGGAATTCTGTCTTCTTGAATTGAAAGACGGACGGTATACGGCGGGAGAATGGCACCCGAAAGATTACGAAAACAAAAAGTCCGTATCGGGAAAATTCATTCGCGGAACGGCTGACACCGTCGCTTCCTCCGAAGTGTCGAAATGGCACTCGCTTGAACGGTATGACCTTACGAGCTGTCTTGAGGATGAAGAGATCAATTATATAAACCTCGGGCCCGAGGGAGATGAAATACATACCGTAAAATTCAAAGATTTCAAGTCGTTCAAGGACGGGGATTTTCCCAAAAGCGAACAGTACTGTCTTCTGATCCTGAAAAACGGAGGACTGGCGTCCGGCAGATGGGACAGGTTGGACGAAAAAGAGGGCACCTTTATCTACGCGCCGGCGCTTGCCTGTCACAGTATGAACGAGGTGTGGGCGTGGACGCCGTTAAGCTCCGACGAAATCTTTGACCGGGAAGAAAAAGAGGAAAAAGAAAGAAAAGCCGAGGAGGAGTTGAACAGAGACCCGTCCGCCGATCCGGAATTGTTCAGATACGGAACGGATATCGGCGTATATTACGAAAAAGCGCTCGAAAAACTCCGCGTAAAATATCCGTGGGCGTCGCTGCCGCAGATGAAAAAGAAAACGCCGTATATCATCACGCCGCGTCACGGAAAGTATATTTTCGGCAAAGACAACGGCACTTTTATGGGCTCAAAGATAGTTGACGAATGGAAAAGCGGCAAAACCGCCGACGAATTTATTGATTTTTTGTGCGAATATACGGCGGAATCCGTACAGGATTCCGATCCCGCGGTGAAATTCAGACTCGGTACGGACGTTACGGTATATCTGGAAAAGGCGTACGAAAACGTCAAAAAGGATTATCGCTGGCTTAATAAAAAGATCGTCGGCGGATCGTGGCGCTACGCGATAAAACAGGTGGACGGCGACCCGGAATTCGTCAGATGGTCGGATAACGAAAAAGATTTTACAGTGCTTGACTGCGGATCCGCGGAGAAATTTATAGAAAACGTAGAACATGATTATCAGACGGCGGCGCTTCGCGCGAATCCCGTTACGGCTCAATACTCCGTTCCGTTCGGGAACGTCGATCTGCACGGCTGGTATCTTGAAAAATACGTTTTTTCAAAGCTCAAGACCGGCGACTATAAGGTATACGTTCAGGCGGGAGACCGCGTGACCGGCGGCAGCAGAGAGTTTTTTATCACGCCGTACTGCTTTGAGGCGAAGACCTATGAAGAGTTTTTAGACCGTTATCTGCAGATCGTTCCGGGCGGTTCCTTCGGGATATTCAAAGAGGATCTTCTTAACGACGTGAAGCTGAAAAAGTTCCTCGGCTATAACAGTCAGACCCCGGATTTTGCTCCGGGTCCCAAAGCAAAAAAATCAAGCCGGAATGTGACGGGATCATGAAACGAATAAAAAAGTATTTGCCCCCTGTTATAATATTTCTCATATTCGAAGCCGTCGCCGTAGTGCTGTGGCTGACGAAAAACAACCTGTTTTATCTTTTCAATTTCAGTTACATAGGAGCGTCGATATCGCTCGGGCTGTTCCTTTTTATCAAAAAGTATAAGCACGCAAGGCGCGTGGTACAGCTTCTCGTCGGTTTGTATATGCTCGTTTATCTCGGGCTTATATGTAACGAAAATATGCAAATAGAGGGCTTCTGGTATTATCTTTTCACCGGCGTGTTCGAGGCGGCGACGATACATTACGCCGTCGCAAAAATATTCGGTCCGCTGATCTTCGGGCGCGGCTGGTGCGGATACGCGTGCTGGACCGCCATGGTGCTTGATTTTCTGCCGTACAAGACCCCGCAAAAACCGCGGAAAAAGATAGGCTGGATCAGGTATATCACATTCGCCGCGTCGCTTATATTCGTTTCCGCGCTGTTTTTGGCCAGGGTCGGAAACATTGAACGTATAATGTTTTGGGCGTTTATTATAGGAAACGTCCTGTATTACGGAATCGGGGCCGCGCTTGCGTTCATTTTTAAGGACAACCGCGCGTTTTGCAAATATATCTGTCCCGTAACGGTGTTTTTGAAGCCGATGAGCTATTTTTCGCTTATCCGCGTAAAGTGCGACAAATCAAAATGCGTGAACTGCGGAAAATGCAAACGCGTATGCCCCATGGACGTTGACGTGACGGACAACAGCAGAAAAAGAAAAAACGGCACTGAATGTATACTGTGCCTTGAATGTAAGAAAAACTGTCCCAAAGACGCGCTTTGACAGGAGGAAAAACAAATGGGTAAAGACGTAATAATAGCGTGTGATTTTGATTCCGCGGAAAAAACTCTGCGGTTTTTAGACAAATTCGGCGGCAGAAAGCCGTTTGTAAAAATCGGAATGGAGCTGTTTTACGCGGAAGGACCGGATATCGTAAAGAAAATAAAGGAAAGAGGTCACAAGATATTTCTTGACCTTAAACTGCACGATATTCCCAACACCGTGAAAAAGGCTATGGCGGTGCTGTCCGGGCTTGATATAGATATGTGCAACGTCCACGCCGCCGGAACTTCAAGAATGATGGAAGCGGCGATAGAGGGATTGACACGGCCGGACGGAACGAGGCCGCTTCTTATAGCGGTAACGCAGCTAACCTCAACCGACCAGACCGCGCTTGAAGACGAGCTTCTTATAAAAGAACCGATAAAAGAAGTCGTTATGAAATACGCGTGCAATGCAAAAAACGCCGGACTTGACGGCGTAGTCTGCTCACCGCTTGAAGCGGCGGCGGTGCATAACGCGTGCGGCGCGGATTTCCTGACGGTCACGCCGGGCGTAAGATTCGCGGACGGCGATATGGGAGACCAGAAAAGAGTCACGACGCCGGAGCAGGCGAGGATAATCGGCTCGGATTACATAGTAGTCGGGCGCCCGATAACCGCGGCGGCCGATCCGGTATCAGCGTATGAAAGATGTATAAAGGAGTTTGTATCATGACGGATTACAGAGAACTTATAGCAGCCGATCTTTTAAGCATAAAAGCCGTGTTTTTGCGCC
>JAEEGW010000023.1 GCA_016280525.1 Clostridiales bacterium | reverse complement strand
GGCTTTTTCGGCGAGATATACTACGGCGAAGGCGAATACACGCACGACTGCACTTCCCTGCGCAACTGGCACGGCAAGACAGGCTGGCGCAGCTACTGGCAGATGGGCACGCGCGGCTCGTTTTATCCCACGCACAGCTTAGGCCCGGTGATGCAGTGCTTTGACGACGACAGGATCGTTTCCATAGCGAGCTTCAGCCCCGGCAACCACAACCCGTACGGACTTAGAAACGACGACCTCACCCAGACGCTGTGTCAGTTAGCGTCCGGCAAGCTCGTGAAGATAAGAGTGGATACGATCTCACCGCGTCCGCACGCGATGGCGTACTATCAGATACAGGGCACTAAAGGCTGTTACGAATCCAACCGTTTAGGCGGCGAGCCTCAGATAGCGCTCGATACGGACAAGGAGCGCGTCGGCTGCACTGCGTGGAGATCGCTGTGGGAATATAAAGAGCATCTGCCGGACCGCTACAAGAGCGGCGAGGGCGACAGCGCAGGTCACGGCGGCGGCGACTATTATATAGTAAAAGATTTTATAGACGCGATAAAGACGAACACCCAGCCGGAGTTGAACGTCTACAAAGCGGCGGAATGGACGTCCGTAGCGCTGCTTTCACAGCTCTCCGTCACAAACAACGGCAAAGTGCTTGAAGTCCCGAACTTCCGCAAAAACATGACCTGGGAAGAAAAGAAAATAAAGATATGATACACAAACCGCGCACGATGACCGTGCGCGGTTTAGTTTTTGTTCTGTTGTTCTTCGTTTAAATATGATATTATTTAAATCCAAAGTCACTCATTCTTATTGACAAGCCTTTATATTCAAAATAAGCATCAAAGAATATCGCCAGTTGTTTTGCATACGCACAAGCATTTTGCTGATAACCGTTTACAAAAGCTTCAAAAGATCTCCCGGATTCCTTGGATGCATAGGTATAATTCAGCATATCAATGCTGTTTAAATTAGATACACTGAAAGAACCGGATATCTGATCGGTGAAACTTGCTTTAAAATTTTGATGTTGAAATAGATATTCATATCGGTCTACTACTACCCCGTCCTCTACACTGAAAGCGAACGTTTCAAGTTGCGAACCTACAAACCCATAGCTAATTAAAAATATGGTGTCATGCGTTGTGGGAGAATATGTAAGAGAGATATCCCAGCCTCCGCCTTCTACTGTATAACCGGGATAAATAAGTCTGCAGCCACTCCCGAATTTTTCAACATTTTCACGCACAGTATAGCTTCCGCCGCTGTAATCATACGCGTTATTAGAAACAAATTCTGATAGTTCATCAAACTTTGAGAAAATCTCTGCAGTTTCTTTATAACCGCATGAGCATGTCCTCTCTTTGACCCCGCTTTGCTTTAATGTGGGGTTTTTTGTTATAACCCAATCGCCGAAAGAATGACTGTGGTTTTCTGTTTTATTAACCGAACTGTCTGATGATGAAGACGAATTTGACGCGCTGTAGAATGATTTGTGGTTACTGCATGAACAAATCAGTATAAGCATCATTACCACCAAAATGATACTTATGATTTTTCTGCTATTCATTATGCTCTTCCTTTCTTTAATCAATATAATCAAACACGTAGTTTTGCATTTTTTGTAGTTTAATATAAACTATATTATTCAAATAGTTATTTGTTAATCAGTATTACGGTTTTGTGTAATCATCACGAAGAATGCTGTTTATTTCAACTTCTTTTGTAATATAGACACTTGCTGCAGAGGATAGCGCAGATCGTCTTGCAGATGTTGAAGAAGAAGCGTTAAACTGGTTAATATATTTTTGCTGTTCGTTATCAATCTTAGTAATCATATTTGTAAACTTGACAAATTCATTTGGATATTTGTTGCATATATTCGATAATTTTTGAATCGCTTTAAGATAAGCGTTATAGTATGTTACAGCATCATTCAAACTTCCTCCAACTTTCAATACTTGTTGACAACACATTAAATTATAGTTACAATCGGTTATATACTCTTTTAAACGGTTAACTACTTCAGGTAATTCATTTACAAAATTACCACAGACGCTGCAATATCCTTGACGCAACGAATGATTTTTAAGTTTTTTTCCTTCTGTTGCTCCACAAATCTTACACTTTTTAGGTGATGCACAGGTTGCATCCTCCCACGAATGCCTTAACACTGTTCCTTCAGTTTTTCCACAAACCTTGCATTTTTTAGGCGATGTACATGTTGCTGCTTCCCATGAATGTCCAAGCGGAGCATCCCCTATTGCTGAGCATTTTTTACATACCGCCGGAGATTCACACGTTGCGGGTTTCCATTCGTGTTTACATTCACATGATGACAAATTTAAAAGTGTGATTGCAAGTATCAATAACGCCATCGCTAATAATACAACTTTTTTCATTTTTCCTCCAATATGTATTTTTTTATTTTCATTGATCTAAGTCATCAAAAGCATGAGGCTCAATCTTTAAACAATATTATAACCTATTTCAGGTTATTTGTCAATACTCTGAAACAGATTAATTTATAATAAATAAAAATCTGTTTTGGAGGATATATGAAATACAACAGAATTCGTGATTTACGGGAAGATAAGGATATGAATCAGACACAGATCGCAAAAATGCTCGGTATGTCTCAGACAGGATACTCAAAATATGAGACGGGGGAAAACGATGTTCCGACCGCCATATTGATAAAGTTAGCAAGATTTTATAATACAAGTATAGATTACATTCTCGGAGAAACTAACAATCCGCAAAGATACAAAAACATATAATTAACACAGATTTCCGTCGCCGCGCGATGCGCATTCGGACGCCGGAGGGGGGTGGCGCCGAATGCGATGTTCCGACAAAGTCGGAACATAAAGGCAACGAAAAGACCGTCCGTAGCGCTTCTCTCACAACTCTCCGTCACAAACAACGGCAAAGTGCTTGAAGTCCCGAACTTCCGCAAAAACATGACCTGGGAAGAAAAG
Organism: Clostridiales bacterium; assembly: GCA_016280525.1. Lineage (GTDB taxonomy): Bacteria > Bacillota > Clostridia > Oscillospirales > CAG-272 > UBA1248. The sequence continues at coordinate 1,798 of JAEEGW010000023.1, read as the reverse complement.
AAGATAAAGATATGATACATAAACCGCGCACGATGACCGTGCGCGGTTTTCTTTTCAAATATGGTGGCGATCATTGTCATTAAGAATTAAGAATTCAGAATTAAGAATTCAGAATATCGGAGTCGGCTCTGCCGACTCCGACTCCTTATTTATTCTTTATTATTTATTCTTTATTCTTTATTATTTACGGACGACCAATGGTCGCCCCTACATTGATTTGTTTTATGCGGACGACCAACGGTCGTCCCTATATACATAATAAGAAAAGAGCCGCCGCTTATGCGATGGCTCTTATCTGTTGTTATTATCAGCCGCCTATCTTTGCGCTGTTGAGCTTTATGCCGGGGCCCATTGTTGAGGCTATGCATACGCTCTTGAGGTACTGACCTTTTGCGGCAGCCGGTTTCGCTTTGATTATCGCTCCCAGAAGAGCGTCAAAGTTTTCCATAAGCTTCTCCGCGCCGAAGGAAGATTTTCCTATCGGGCAGTGGATTATGTTCGTCTTGTCAAGACGGTATTCTATCTTACCGGCTTTTGCTTCTTTGACGGCGCGTGCAACGTCGGGTGTGACGGTGCCGGCTTTGGGGTTAGGCATAAGTCCTTTAGGACCGAGCACTTTACCTAAACGGCCTATAACGCCCATCATATCGGGGGAAGCGATGACTACGTCGAATTCAAACCAGTTTTCTTTGGTTATCTTCGTTACGTAATCTTCTGCGCCGACGTAATCCGCGCCTGCGGCTGCGGCTGCGTCAGCCTTGTCGCCCTTCGCGAAAACGAGGGTACGGACGGTCTTGCCCGTTCCGTTCGGCAGAACGATAGCGCCTCTGACCTGCTGGTCTGCGTGACGGCTGTCAACGCCCAGTCTGATGTGAACCTCTACGGTCTCGTCAAACTTTGCTTTGGAAGTCTGTACGAGAAGATCAAAAGCTTCCTTTTCGTCGTACTGTTTGGTGCGGTCAACGAGTTTTGCGCTGTCCTTATATTTCTTTCCTCTGAACATACTGTTTCCGCCTCCTCTTTAGTCAACTACCGTTACGCCCATGCTGCGGGCGGTGCCTGCGACCATGCTCATAGCCGTTTCTATGGAACCGGCGTTAAGGTCGGGCATTTTGGTCTCCGCTATTTTTCTTACCTGTTCCTTGGTTATCGTAGCGACCTTGGTCTTGTTCGGTGTTGCGGAGCCGGATTCGATACCGCAAGCCTTCTTTATAAGAACTGCTGCGGGCGGCGTCTTTGTGATGAAGGTGAACGTACGGTCGGCATATATCGTTATAACGACGGGTATGATAAGACCGATATCGTTCTTCGTTCTCTCGTTGAACTCTTTACAGAAGTTCGGGCTGCTGACTCCGTGAGGAGAAAGCGCGGGACCTACAGGGGGCGCGGGGTTCGCTTTGCCCGCGGGTAACTGGAGCTTAACGTAAGCTACTATTTTCTTTGCCATTTTTATTACCTCCGTATGTGGTTATTTATCGGAAGACACGAAAAAATTTATCTTCCTCCCACGACTGCACGTGAAAAGCGGCAAATGCTTGACCGTGCGTGTAAATGCCGGGCTTATTCTATGGGTGATACGTCTGACGCATCAAGCTCAACGACCGTTTCACGTCCGAACATGAACGCGGAACAGGTGATCTTCTGCTCGTCAGAAGAAATTTCAAGCACCTTGACCTCGGTGATGCCGAGCATAACGCCTTCCTTGACCTTGACCGTATCGCCGACTGCAAATCCGAGAGTGGATTTCTTGACAACGGGTTCAGCCTCTCCTTCGGGTTCAAGACCCCACTGAGCGACT
>JAEEGW010000143.1 GCA_016280525.1 Clostridiales bacterium | reverse complement strand
CCGTCGCGGGAGATCTGCGGCTCGTCCGTGAAAAAGCCGTCAAAGCTGCTTTTATATCTGTCATAATACGGATCGTATATAACGCGTATGAATTCGGCTATGACCTCACGGTCAAGCGTGTCCACGTAGAACGGGTTTACGTCAAAATAGTATAAAAATCTGCCGTCGCGGTATATTTCGTGCTCGGATTCACTCTTGTCTTCAAGCTTTGCTATACGCAGGTATTTCTGCTGATATTTGAGCCCGAGTCCGTTTACCTTGCCGCCGCCGAAACCGGACGGCCAGCCGTTTTCATCGTACGCCCAGGCGTGCATACCGCGCTTCTCAGCCTCGTCTATCGACGCGCCGACGTTGTCAAACCACTCTTCGCCCATGTATTCGGTCTGCAGTCCTCCACGCGCGTGCATGAAGAAGCCGCCTATGCCGACGTCGTCCATCAACCCTATCTGCCGTCTCGTCTCAGCCGTGTTGAGCTTTTCGTTCCACGACCAGAACGGCACGGGACGGTATTTTTTGTCCACGTTTTTGAAATCCATAATAAATCTCCTTTTATTATAACGACAGTTTAAGTCCGTCGTATGCTACGTTTATGTTATCCTTTTTACATATCTGCACCGTTTCCGCGTGGGATTTGTGTAAAGAAGGCGCCAGATGCGAGATATAGACGAGCGTGTGATCGTCTATCGTGCCGACGGTGCGCAGCGACGGGAGCATAAGCCGTATCATCGGTATGCTGTTGTGCTCGCCCATGCGGTAGTCGCCCTCGTAGTCGCCGCACGTTCCGTCAAGGACGCAGAGGTCGAGGCCGGCTTTCCACAGCTGCATATACGTTCTGAAAAGCAGCCAGCCGCCGTCCATACCGTAAAATATCTTTTTGCCGCCAGCTTCTATCAGAAGATGCCGCGGGAAGACTTTTTCGTCGTGGTTTGCCGGCAAACCCGTTACGGAGAAGTCCTCGTTTATATCGTATTTTTCATAGTTTGTCATCTTGACAACGGTCACGTTTTCTATCTGCGGCACGACCGCGTCCTCGCGCACCCAGAGCGTAACCGGGTGATCCTTTGCGATAAATGCTATGTTGTCCGGGTTGAAATGGTCGCTGTGCAGATGCGTGATTATTATATCCGTCACTTTCTTCGTATCGTATCCGGCGATGCGGAAAGAATCCGGACAGTGCGGACCACAGTCAAGCAGATACCGCCCGTTTATCAAAGCGCAGGAAGCGCGGCGCGCGTCAAAATCAAATCTGTCCTTGCAGTCGCCCTGCAGACGCGGTGAAAAGTCCGCCGCACAGGTACCTAAAAACGTAAATTCTACCGGCATTTTTTAACCTCCGTAAACAGCTTTCATACATATTTTACCACAAAATTTCATATAGTCAAGGCAAATTTTATCCGGCGGCAAAAATTAACAAACCGTTTTATAATTATATAAGAACAAAGAAACCGGCCGCCGCATAACGCGGTGACCGGTGATTTCTTTTATTTTAATTGACTTTGTCTCTTATTCGGCGATAAGCTTGCTCAGAGCTCTGAACAGCGCGACAACGTCCTTGTTGTCTACCGCGGTGTCACCGTTTACGTCATACAGCGATTCGTCCTCTATTTTTTCGGATCCGGAAACGTATCTGAACAGGGCGACAACGTCTTTGTTATCCATATAGCCGTCGCCGTTTATATCCTTCGCCGCGTCGCCGTTTATATCTTCGTCCGTCTCTTCCGGCTCGGTCCCGGATTCTTCGGGGTCGGTCTCGGTTTCCTCGGGCTCGGTGGCGGGTTCTACTATTATGTACTCGAACTCAAACGTTACGTCATACGAGGAAACGTTCCAGTCGTTGACGTTGCCGTTTAAGCAGGTACGGCCCGTTGCAAGTACGGCTTCACCGTTGCAGGGGATGTAGCAGATCATAGCGGTGCAGAATGCATATTCATCATAAGGATCAAATACGGTAAGCGGTACGCCTACGCTGTTTACGGCAGCCGTTCTGTCGGCGCTTGCTATCATGCTCCACGGCACGATACATTCAAAGCACCAGCCGTCGTCGGTCACGGTGTATTTTCCTACGTAACCTTCGTCGTCGTAAGCGTCGTAAGCCTCGTCCGCGTTAGATCTCCAGTTGTGTCTGAAAACGTGGAGCTCGTCCGTTCCGGCATAGGGAACGAAAGAGAAGAACAGACCGGGATAATTGGAATCTATCAAAGCGCTGGGGTTCAGCGCGATCTGGAAACGCGTACCTATACCGCTTTCAACAAACGTGCTTATGCTGTCCCGGATCTCGGCGGCTATATAAAATCCGTTTTCGTTCCACGCCGTGTATAACGTGATCGTATCGGTATATGCTCCGGCGAACCAGCTGACCAGATTGTTTCCGTCAAGCGTTATGCCGTCGGGCCATTCGTTTTCTTCTATCGTGCCATCCGGCATGATCAGGTCCGTGTCCATGAAAGCTACGTTTATAGATCCGTCGTCGCCCGGAGCTTCATACGCCGCTATAGCTATAGCCGCCGCAAGCGACGCGGTCATTACCGCCGCAATGAGAATTGCTAAGAATTTTTTCATAAAAGACCTCCTAATAAATTATTTTTTATAATTATATCACACCGTTATACGGATGTCAAGTTCAAACAGATATTATTTGGAACTTACGTATCTGAAAAGCTCCACGACGTCCTTGTTGTTTACTTCTTTGTCGCCGCTGAAATCGTATATCGATTCGTCTGTAACTTTATTTTCGCTTGAAACGTATCTGAAAAGTACCACAACGTCTTTGTTGTCTGTCGCGCCGTCGCCGTTGCAGTCGCCGGGAAGAGTATCGGGTGCGTTGTATACGATATTTGCTTCAAGAATAGCGTCGTTGCCGTAATCTATAAATATATTTTTGCCCTGCTGCTCGGTGCCTTTGTAGTAGACCGTCTTCAGTTCTTCGCATTCGAAAAACGCGCAGTAATATATATCGGTCAGGCTTGCCGGAAGTATAACGGTCTTAAGACTTGTGCACCATGCAAACGCCCATTGACGTATATCAACGACGCCTTCCGGTATTACGACGGTCGAAAGCGCGTTGCAGTCGGAAAACGTGCTGTCGTCTATTACGGTTAGCCCTGCCGGCAGTGTTACGCTTTTGAGCGAGATGCACCACGCAAACGCGTAAGGTCCTATCCTTTGCACGTTTTTGCCGAAATTAACGGTTGAAAGACTGTCGCACGAGTGAAACGCGTAGCTGCAGATCGATATAACGCTGTCCGGTATGGTTATGCTCTTGAGATTATACATACTCATAAAAGCGTATGAGCCGATGAATTTCGTTTTATCGTTGATTTTGAAAGACGATAAAGAACTGTCCGTCGTATAGACCAAAACGAGGTAGTTGTTTTTATCGTTGCCTAAATACATTCCGTTTTCGTATTCGGCAAATTCAAGAGAATAGCAAAAATCAAACGCCATGTCTCCTATTTCCTCAATGCTGTCCGGGATCGTAAGCTTCTGCAGATCCGAGCAGCCGTAAAACGCAAAGTTTCCTATCGTCTTTACCGTGGACGGTATCGTGTATTCTTTAGCTTTTTTGTTCGGATACGAGATCAGCGTTTTGCCGTCTTTGCTGAGCAGAACGCCGCCGTCCGCTTTGTATTTATCGTTGCCGGAAGCCACCGAAAACGACGCTATCATCGGGCAGTCGCCGAACGCGCCGTCCTCAATGAGTTTTACAGACGCCGGTATGCTGACGGACGTGATTTTCGAGCATCCCTCGAATGCGAAATAACCTATGTGCTGTACGCTGCCGGGGATCGTTATACCCGTAAGCGACTCACACTGAGAAAACGCATAATCGCCGATATCTTCAACGGTAGAGGGGATAGAATAGCTGCCGGATCTTCCGCAGGGATACTGGATGATCTTCGTCTGGTTTTTGTTGAAAAGAACGCCGTTTTTTGAGCAGTAATATTCGTTGTCCGCGTCAACGTTTATTGACGTCAGGCTCGTGCAGCTGCTGAAAGCGTTGTCGTATATTTCAACAACGTTTTTCGGTATGGTTATTTGTGTAAGAGACCTCGCGTATTTAAATGCGGAGCCGTAGATATATATGACGCTTTCCGGTATCGTTACGTTGTTTAAAGAATAGCAGTAGCTGAACACGCTGTCGTCTATCACCTCAAGTCCTTTCGGAAGATCAACGGTAAGCAGGCTTTCACAGCCGCTGAAAGCGGCATAGCCTATTTCCGCTACGCTTGACGGTATGCTTATGCTTTTCAAAGCTGTGCAGCAGTAAAACGCGCCGTTGTAAATATGCGTTAAGCCCTCCGGCAGCGTTACCGAGGTTATACCTTCGCAGTTCTCAAAACACCAGTCGTATATCGCGGTGACGGGAACGCTCTTGTTCCCGAATTTTACCGTTGCCGGGATGACAACGCTGCCGCTTATATCCTTTTCGGCTTCGTATACGATGCAGTGAGTAGTCTGATAGTAGTACGTGATGCCGCCTACAGTGACGGAGTAATCGTCGTCGTCATCCGCAAATACGGTTACGGAAAACAGTAACGGCAAAAGCATAAAGATCAAAATATAAACGCTTATAATTTTTTTCATAACGCGGCCTCCTGCTTGTTTTATAAAATTATTATAGCGTAATTTTATAGTAAATTCTATTTAAATAAATATAACAATTTGTTAACACTTGTCATAAATACGGTAATTCAAGGCAAAAAAACGAAAAACGGCGAAGGACGATCTTCACCGTTTTATGTTTTTATAAAGTCAGCCGAGGCGTTTTTCAAGCGCGGCAAGCTCTTCTTTCAGCTGCTGCGGGACGCGGTCGCCTACGAGCGCATAGAATTCTTTTATGTTTTCTATATCGTCTTTCCAGGACTGCGTGTCTATTGAAAGCAGGCCGGCAAGCGTTTCGTCAGAAATATCCGTACCTTCAAGGTTTATATCCTTTTCGTACGGTACGTAGCCGATAGGCGTTTGTCTTGCATCCGCCCTGTTTTCACAACGCGCTAAGATCCACATAAGAACGCGCATATTGTCGCCGAAGCCCGGCCAGATGAAATGACCTTCGTCGTCGGTCCTGAACCAGTTGACGTGGAATATCTTGGGCGGGTTCGGTATGCGTTTGCCCATTTCAAGCCAGTGCGCCCAGTAGTCGCCCATATCGTAGCCGACGAACGGACGCATTGCCATCGGGTCGCGGCGCACGACGCCTATCGCGCCTGCCGCTGCAGCCGTCGTTTCCGACGCCATAATGGAGCCGACGAACGTTCCGTGCTGCCAGTCAAACGACTGATATACCAGAGGCGCCGTTTTTGCGCGTCTGCCGCCGAATATGATCGCGGATATCGGCACGCCGTCCGGATTGTCAAACTCCGGTGATACGCACGGGCAGTTCTTTGCAACGGCGGTGAAGCGTGAGTTCGGATGAGCGCCGGAGGTGTTTATCTTATCGTTTTTATCGTATTTTCTGTAATCCCACGGCTCGCCCTTCCAGTTCAGAGCATTTGTCGGCGGGTTATCGTTCAAGCCTTCCCACCAGACCGTGTTGTTGTCAAGATCGTGGCAGACGTTAGTGAATATCGCGCCGCTCTTCGTAGCCGCCAGAGCGTTCGGGTTTGAATGTTCATTCGTGCCCGGCGCGACGCCGAAGAAGCCGTTTTCGGGGTTGACCGCCCACAGCCTGCCGTCCGCGCCTATGCGCAGCCAGGCTATGTCGTCGCCGACGCACCAGACCTTATAACCCTGCTTTTTGTAGTATTCCGGCGGGATAAGCATTGCAAGATTCGTCTTGCCGCATGCGGACGGGAACGCCGCCGCAACGTATTTTATGATGCCGTCCGGAGACTGCAATCCCAAAATGAGCATGTGCTCCGCCATCCAGCCTTCTTTTCTGCCTAAGTACGAGGCTATGCGCAGCGCAAAGCACTTTTTGCCGAGCAGAACGTTTCCGCCGTAGCCGGAGTTTACGCTCCAAATCGTATTGTCCTCTGGGAAGTGGCAGATATAGCGGTTATCCGGATCGAGCGTCGCTTTGGAATGAAGACCCTTTATAAAATGCTCGTCAAGATATTTGCCCACGTTCTTTCCCGCGCGGGTCATTATGACCATGTTCAGCACTACGTAAATGGAATCCGTAAGCTCTACGCCGTATTTTGCAAACGCGGAGCCGAGCTGACCCATTGCGTACGGTATAACGTACATCGTTCTTCCCGCCATGGAGTTTTTATATAATTTTCTTAATCTCGCGTAGCATTCCTGCGGTTCTATCCAGTTGTTTATGTTGCCGGCGTCTTCCTTTTTGCGCGTGCAGATGAAAGTGCGCGCCTCAACTCTTGCAACGTCGTTCACGGCGGTGCGGTGCAGGTAACAGCCGGGCAAAAGCTCCTCGTTAAGTTTGAAAAGCTCCTTCGTCTCGCAAGCCTTTTTGCGCAGCTCTTCAAGCTGGTCCTCCTCCGCGGTGATCCAGACTATTTTATCCGGATTCGTAAGCTCCGCGCATTCTTTTATCCAGTCAAGTACGTACTTGTTATCAGTCAAAGCTTCGTTTTCAAATTTCATTTTTAAGCCCTCGCTTAGTGTATTATATGAAGAGTATTATAAAATCGCACTCCGATTTTGAATTATATCACTGTATGCGGATTTAATCAATATATAATATTGTATCAAATCGTGAATTTTTTATGCCGCCAATCTTGCAAATCGCGATTTTATACAATATGCCTTGAAAAAGTCACAAATATTTGGTATAATATGATTATAAATTCTATTAAGAAAAAAAATCATTATAATAAAAGGCGATTTACAGGAAATTTTACGTCCCGCAAAGCTTTTGCGGCGCGGGATAAGGCGCGGTTTTGCAGGATTTCCGGTATGCCGGTTTCATTTTGGAGTGGTTATGTCTGTATTTTTGTTTTATCTTTTATCTTTTACGTGGGGCTTACCGGTAACGCTTGCCGGCTGTATCGTCGCGCTTATTTTAAGGATCGGCGGCGATAAACCGGAGCGCGCCGGGTACTGTTACTGCTACCGCATAGGGCATAACTGGGGCGGTTTTTCCTTAGGCATATTTATTTTCGTCTGCAAGGAAGCGACGGTAAAAACGTTGTGGCACGAACACGGCCACGGCCTGCAGAACTGCGTTTTCGGCCCTTTTATGCCGTTTGTCGTAAGTCTTCCGTCCGCCGTCCGCTACTGGAGCAGAAGGCTTAAAAAGAATAAATCCGCGCTTAAACCGTATGAGAGCGCGTGGTTCGAATCGCAGGCGACGAGAGTCGGTCTTTATCAGAGGACGCACGTCTGTTTTGCAAAGAAAAAAGCGCAGAATATTTAATCAACTATAAATTTCAAACCGGAGTGGATCTTGAAAGACTTTAATATAAATATGACGGAGGGTAAACTGTTTTCCAAAATAGTCAGGTTTACCGTTCCCGTCGTACTTGCGGGTATCCTGCAGCTATTATATAACGCGTCCGATATGATAGTCGTCGGCAAATTCGCGGAGCCGGGTTCTCTCGGCGCCGTCGGCGCGACGAGCGCTTTGATAAATCTTATCGTAAACGTGTTCATAGGACTGTCCGTCGGCGGATGCGTGGTTGCCGCGAGGTATTACGGACAGAACAATAACGAGGGCGTCTGCAGAACGTCAAACACCGCGTTCCTCGTCTCGCTCATAGGCGGCGCTTTCCTTGCCGTCGTCGGCTTTTTCCTTGCGCGGCCGCTGCTTAACGCAATGGGCACGCCGGACAACGTTATAGACCGCTCCGTGCTTTATATGAAGATATATTTCATAGGTCTGCCCGGCAATATGATATACAATTTCGGCTCCGCCGTCATGCGCGGCTGCGGAGATACGAAAAGACCGCTTATATATCTATCCACGTCCGGACTTGTAAACGTGCTTTTGAACCTATTTTTCGTCATAGTTTTCAAAATGGGCGTTGCCGGCGTGGCGATAGCCACTATCACGGCGCAGGCGCTGTCGGCGGCTATGGTCGTTATATATATGTTAAGAACGGACGCGCCGTGCAAGATCAGCGCAAAAACGCTTAAAATAAGCAAAAAAGAGCTTATTATGATAATAAAGATCGGGCTTCCGTCCGGCATACAGGGCTCCGTTTTCTCAATTTCAAACGTGCTTATACAGTCGTCCGTCAACTCGTTCGGCTCAGTAGTCATGGACGGAAATACCGCCGCGCAGAATATCGAGGGCTTTATATACGTTTCAATGAACTCGGTAGCGCAGGCGGCAATGTCATTTACGTCGCAGAATTACGGCGCGGCGAAATTCGACCGCATAAAAAAGACCGTCATCGAGTGCTCGGCGCTCGTAACGGGCGTCGGCGCGGTAATGGGAGTGACGGCAGTGCTGCTTTCGCCGTATATTTTGCGCTTATACATAAACGCCGCGGCGCCCGACCCGCAGGTGATACTGACAGGTCAGCTCCGACTGGCCGTTATATCTTCAATGTATCTTTTGTGCGGCGTTATGGACACGCTGTCGTATTCCGTGCGCGGAATAGGTCATTCGACCGTGTCCATGGCGGTGTCGCTTATCGGCGCGTGCGCGTTCCGCGTTTTCTGGATCTATACGGTATTCGCGGCGGACAGATCGCTTCTGACGCTTTATCTGTCCTATCCTATCTCCTGGGCGCTGACGAGCGCGGCGCATTTGTTATGCTTTGTCATACTGTTTAAAAAAGAAAGAGATAAAATAGAGTTGTTGAGCGGAGTAAAAGAGTAAAATGAAAAACGTACTGTGCATTGTTTTTTCACTGCTTCTTAGTTTGTCTTGTCTGTTTTCCGCCGGATGCGCGGAGCAGAGCAGCGTGACTGATACGGTCACGGAAACTGACGTGATAACGGAGCCGGAGACGACGGAAAGCGAGATCGTAACCGAAGAAGAGTCGTCCGCCGCAACCGAAACGGAGGAGCGGAAATACCCGGTAGCCGATTTTTCCGTGCCGCTTGTCGCGGAGGGAGTGAAGATACACACCCTTAAATGTCCGGAGACGGGCTACGTATCGGCGCAGGGCTGCTGTTTTGACGGCGAATGCTGGGTCGTGGCATTCAATAAATTTGACAAAAACGGCGAGGAATGTACGCTTTTGTGCAAGTTTGACACGGACGGAAAGCTGCTCAAAACAAGCGGCGAGCCGATTTACTTGGAGCACGCGAACAACATAACGTATCTGCCGGAGATCGGTGCGTATTACGTCACCTCCTGCCAGGGGACCTTAACCGAGTGCTGGAACGGCTTTTCGGTTGTGGATAAAGAAAATTTGCAGATAATAGAAAAAGGGACGCTGCCGCAGCCGTTTTTTGCGATGAGCTACTGTCCGGAGCGCAAAGCCTACGCGTCGGCGCGGTGGTGCGGAGAAACGCTCGACTTCTGGGACGCAGAACGCAATCATACGGCGACGAAAGACGTAGACCCGCCCGGAACGCTTTCGCAGGGCGTGTTTGCCGCGGAGGATCACGTGTGGTTCGTAAGATCCACGCAGAACGGATATCAGCAGGAGTTCCGCATATACGACTGGGACGGCGAGCTTACCGCGACGATACCGCTGCACCTTAAAGGCGACGCGGAATCCGAATCCGTAAATATAATAGACGGCGTCGTGTACGTCACTTCAAACGCCGGACGCCGCGCGTTTCTTTACCGCGTTGATTTCACAGCTGCAGAATAAAAAATATAAGGAGATATAAAAATGATCGATTTTGGCAAATACGAGGATTATTACAAAAAAACGCTGCTGACACTTATGAACACGCCTTCCCCCTCCGGCTATTACCACGAGGTGATGCCGGTGGTAAAAAAGCTTTGCGAGGCGGACGGATGCAGTTTTGAGATGACGCGCAAAGGCTGCGGCATAATAACCGTAAAAGGTGAGGACGATACGGTAATAGGCTGCGCCGCGCACTGCGATACGTTAGGCGCGATGGTACGCCACATTGCCGATAACGGCGATATTACGTTTACCCGCGTAGGCGGCCCGATGCTCAACACGCTTGACGGGGAATACTGCACGGTCCTGACGCGCGACGGCAGAAAATACACCGGCACGTTTTTGTCGTGCTCGCCCGCGGCGCACGTTTACGGCGACGCGGATTCAAGAAGAAGAGACGAGGAGAATATGTACGTCCGCCTTGACGAGGTCTGTTGCAGCGCGGAGGATATAGAAAAGCTCGGAATTGAAAACGGAAACTATATTTTCATAGACCCGAAAACGGAATTCACGCCGTCCGGCTTCATCAAGTCCCGCTTTATTGACGATAAGGCGTCCGTCGCGTGCCTTCTTACCGCCGCGCATATAATAAACGAGGAGAAAATCAAGCTGCCGCATACGGTAAAAATGCTCATCACGATATACGAGGAAGTCGGTCACGGCGCGTCGTGGGTGCCGTCCGATATAACAAAGATGCTCGGCGTTGATATGGGATGCATAGGCAAAGACCTTTCCTGCGACGAATACAAGGTATCGATCTGCGCAAAGGACAGCAGCGGCCCGTACGACTATACGATGACGAACAAGCTCGTGTCGCTGGCAAAAGAAAACGGACTTGACTACGCCGTTGATATTTACCCGTACTACGGCTCGGACGTCGGCGCTATGTACAGAAGCGGCTACGACGTTCCCGGCGCGCTCATAGGCACGGGCGTCCACGCCTCGCACGGAATGGAGCGCACGCACATGAACGGCATCAAAAACACGGTACTGCTTATATTATCCTACCTTTTGTCAAAATAATAAGCCTCCCTCTTTGAGGGAGGTGGCGCGGCTCTGCCGCGACGGAAGGAGTAACTCCCTCAGTCGTATACGGGAACCCCCAACGCTCTCAAGTTCGCGTTTGGGAACCCCTATCAGCGACAGCTCCCCCGAAGGAGGAGCCTTGATTGCCTCCCTCTTTGAGGGAGGTGGATCGCGCATTTGCGCGAGACGGAAGGAGTAACACACTCAATAAAAAGAAAGGATTTTATAAATGTCATTTCCTTATAACAAGAACGTTTTAAATAACGCCGTAATTCTGCGGAAAAACGCAACAAAACAGGAAAAGCATTTATGGTATGATTTTTTAAGTAAATATCCGATAAGATTCCAAAGGCAAAAAGCAATAGGAAATTATATTGCGGATTTTTATTGCAGCAAGGCAAAATTGATTGTGGAGATAGACGGATTACAGCACTATACAGTTGCCGCTGCAACACATGAAGAAGAGCGAAATGAGTATTTGAATTCTCTTGGCATTACGATCATCAGGTTTAAAAACAGTGAAATTGATAATGATTTTCGCAGTGTATGTAACAAGATCGACTATTCAATAAAGAAGTTAATATCGGGTAACTAAGCCTCCCTCTTTGAGGGAGGTGTCAACGAAGTTGACGGAAGGAGTAACTTCCTCAGTCGCTGACGCGACAGCTCCCCCGAAGGAGGAGCCTTGATTGCATCCCTCTTTGAGGGAGGTGGCAGCGAAGCTGACGGAAGGAGTAACTCCCTCAGTCGCCTACGGGAACCCCCAACGCTCTCAAGTTCGCGTTGGGGAACCCCTATCAGCGACAGCTCCCCCGAAGGAGGAGCCTCGATTTATCTTTCTTCTGTTTAGTGCGGCAAGCTTCGTACAATAAAAGTTTGTTATAAGAAAAAACGGGCTGCCGCGTTACGCGGCAGCCTCATTTATATTCATTATATCGTGTTTTCTTTTAAGAATTTCTTTTTCTGGGATTCAAACTGTTTCAGTTCGTCCTCCGCAAGCTCGGACGCCGCCTTTTTGCTTAAAAGTTCTGCCGAGAACTTTTCTTCAACAGCCGCTCTCTTTTTGGCTCTGCCGAAAAGCCCGGGATGCTTATACATTTTTTCAAGCTCCTTATCCGTTGATAAGAACGCGTCAAGCGAAGAATCGTAGTCGTTTATTATATTCTTTCTCTTCGTTATCTCCTCGTCAAAGTCGCTTACGCCCTTTACCGTGGACGGCAGGGTGTTGTACTGGTTTGTAAGGGTCTCCATATTCTTTTTGATCTCCGCCGCGTACGGATTTTTAAGTTTTGCGTAGTCCGTTACGGTGACGGTGGATATGGTGCCGCCGCTCTTTTTCTGCTGGGTGTGGTATCCGGAGATATATTTCAGATCCGTCAAAGACGTTTTGGACATCTTGAGCGCGAGCATTATCATATTCTTTTTGTTCTGCTCAAGCTCGGATACCTGCGTAAGAAGCGTATCGTTCAAGGACGAGACTACTTTACTTATGAAGAGTATAACGCCGTACGACATATTGAACACGCCTCTTGCCGCCGCCTCGTTGCTGAACGGATCGCGCTGTTTGAACGTGCAGTGCGCGTCAAACGTCGCCGGCATCATGGTGTTTACGTAACCGGTGAATTTCTTTATATCCTGGGAGTTTTCATACGTCATCTGACCGGAGGCGACGGCGTTGTCAAGTGAAACGACGCCTTCCTGGAAGCGGACGTTGCCCGGTGTGGAAAGCATTGCGGCGGAAAGTCCTTTATACAGATTTGCCGTAAGATGTCTCGGGTTTGTTTCAAGTATGCGCAGGCAGTAGTTGTACGCTTCCTGATAGTTGCCGGCTTTTACGGCGTTTTCCACCATATAGGCAAAATTGCCGAGTTTTCCCGTTTCGTCTATCTCAACTTTACCGGAAACGTTTACGTCTATCTTTTCCGCAACGTTGGCTATCTTCGTGCCGCAGAATTCACAGAAAAAGGTCTCTTTGCTGCTGTCTACCTCAAGATTTGCGCCGCACTGGGGGCAGGTCATTTTTACAAGCATGGTAATCCTCCTTATATTTGATCCGGGACAGATATGCTTAATTCACATATTCCCGCTTTTTTCAAAATAATCATATCATATAAAACAAAAAATGTCAATATAAAATAAAAAAATACCGGCCGTACGTATATATCGTACAGCCGTTATCTTATTTATTTATCCCGACGTATCCGCTTTTGTTTATAAGCTCCTGCCCTTTTTCGGAGAGGATAAAATCAACGAGCTTTTTTACGTTTTCGTTTTCGTTATCTTTTCTGTAAATGGCGTAAAACGTGGTTATAACGGGGTATTTGCCGTCTCTTATGTTTTCCTCGTTAGGATAAACGCCGTTGAGCGAGAGCATTTTGACGTCGCTGTTTGACACCATTCCGCTCATGTAGTATCTGAAAGAATAGCCGATAGAGCCGCCGGTTATGGACAGCACGGATTTTGTCGCTATCTGCCTGTCCTTCATAAACGCT
>JAEEGW010000142.1 GCA_016280525.1 Clostridiales bacterium | reverse complement strand
ATGATAAATTCCGGTATAAGACCGGCGGAAGCCGCAGCTCCGGCACCGAAAGCCGAAGCTCCGGTGACAAAAGAAGAAAAACCGGCGGTGGCGGCGGTAAAAGAAGAAAAAAAGCCGACCTTAACGGTAAGCCGGAAGTTTGCGGATATAGCGTCAAAGCTCAAGGCGGCTGATCCGTCAAGCGCGGCGTGGCTTTCTTCCGCGACGGCTTACGAGGGCGACGACGGCACGTACAGGATACTTATATCAAACGGTTTTGCATTAAATCTCGCGCTGAACAGCAAGGACACGGTAGACAAAGCGGTCATAACGGTTACGGGAAAATACACGCCGGCGACCATTCTGATACAGCCGGGCGACGTGAAGACCGAGTTTGAGCTCATTGATGAAGTAATAGAAGCCTTAAGCGAATAAGGCGTACAAATATACGGAAAGGACATAACAAAAATGAAAGCAAGATTACCGCAGGGTGTGGGCGGCGGCCCTCAGAACATGAACGCGATGATACGCCAGGCGCAGAAGCTCCAGGAAGATATGGAAGCGCTTCAGGCGGAGCTTGACGCGAAAGAATACGACGTATCCGCCGGAGGCGGCGCCGTAAAGATCAGGATCAAAGGCACGCTTGAGATACTGAATATAGAAATAGCGCCCGAGATAGTTGACCCGGACGATATAGAAACGCTGACGGATCTCGTTACCGCTGCGGTAAACGAGGCGATAAGCAAAGTTACAAAGACGAACGAGGAAGAAAAGAACAAGCTGTCTTCACAGCTGAACATTCCCGGTATATTTTAATGGCTGATTATATTTATCCGATAACGAGGCTCATAGAGTGCTTCCGCAGACTTCCCGGCGTGGGTTCGAAATCCGCCGCGCGCATGGCGTTCGGCGTGCTTGAAATGCCGGAAAACGAGGCGGAGGAATTCTGCGCCGCGATCCGCTCGGTAAAGCACGACGTGGGCAGATGTTGTGTGTGCTGCAACTTATCCGACAAAGATAAATGCGATATATGCTCCGATCCCGGCAGAGACGAAAGCGTCATCTGCGTGGTGGAGGACGCGCGCGCCGTCAACGCGCTTGAGCGTGCGCACGAATACACCGGAACGTATCACGTCTTAGGCGGCGTTATCTCGCCAATGAACGGCATCACGCCGGACAAACTGAACGTAAAGGAGCTCATAGCGAGGCTCAACGGCGACGTGAAGGAAGTCATAATCGCCACGAATCCCGATATTGAGGGAGAGACGACGGCGGTATATCTTTCAAAGCTGATCCGCCCTCTCGGCGTTAAAGTCACGCGGCTCGCGTACGGCGTACCCGTCGGCGCGGACCTTGAGTTTGCGGACAGCGAGACGCTTGCCCGCGCGCTTGAAGGCAGACGGGAATTCTGAATAAAAAGCGGGGATCACCCCGCTTTTATTATTGCGCCGATTCTATGGCAAATCCGAGTTCTATCCTCGCGGCGGCGAATACCGCGTCGCTGTCCGTGTATTCAAGAATATTCGTGGTTACCTTATTAAGTATTTCATTCATTTTATCAGCGCCGCACAGCTTCTCGCACATACAGAGCATATCGTAATCGTCAAGTCCGTCTCTTACCGCCTCAAAACGCAGCGTCGAGCACGGTCCCGTATATCCGAGTTCTTCCTTTCCGTAAGCCAAAAGCGAACCGTCGCGGTTGAAATCCCTGCTGCTCCACGGATCCTTGTTCCAGTATGTGCACGCCCAGTACAAAAAACCGGTTGCGTTATACTGCTTTTGCTGCCAGAAAAGCACCCTGTTCTGCAAACCCGTGTAATCTATCATCAGATTGCAGTATTTATTTATCGTCGGGTAAATGCATACGTACCACCACAATTCGCCGCTTTCCTTCGTTACATCAGCCATTCTTTCGCTCAGCCACGGGTATTTTTGCGCGGCTTCCTCTGTCGGGTATATGGAAACGATATCCTTGCCGTTGGCAACGCCGCCCTCCGTGAAGCCTGCGGCTACGGGACACCATATATCTATATAGTCACGCATAAAGTCGATCCCGTCCGTATTTTCATCATATACGGCGCTGACGTAGAAGGGCGCTATAGTACGGATCAACGGATAATTCTTTTTCGTCTTACCGTAAACAGCTGCAAGTTTGTCAAGCGCCGCTTTGTCGCTTGGCTCATCCACCGCATAGAAATACGCTTTACTGATCCAGTCGTCGTTTGTCTTCAACTTGTTATATACCGCGTTAGTCTGAGGAACTATGAAAGAGGTAACTCTCGGATCGCTCATATACGCGTCAGCCTGACTGTCCGTAATATCATACGGCAGATAATACGGCGATATGCGGTAATCTATCACAAAATCATAATACGACTTATAAAGCTCTTTATAATCAGTATCGTTAGCGTAATTCTTTATCTGATCCCATATTCCCATCGCGCTTTTTGAATTTGGCGTATCGGGAATTTCAAAATCCCACACGTGACAGTTGAGCGGGCATACGCGCACAGGCTCGCCGTACTGTTTTACTATCAAATCTCCGCTGTAATCTCCCGGCTTTGTTTCCTTTTCCGTTCTTATGCGGACGATTATAACCTGACTGTTTTTCTTTTTGATATCTATCGTATCGATCTTTTCGTTTATCGGGACCATGATATCGGGATAATCGCGACCGTTCGAATACGGTACGGAATAAACGCGGTAGATATCTGTTTGAAGAGAATTCCCGTCTCTGTCGTTGATACCGGAAAGCTCGACGGATATACCTTCTATTCCCGCAGGGGCGTATAACCAAAGCTGAGCGTTTTCATACTCGTTTTTAGCCATATATACAGTATAATCCTCCGTACCTGCGCTGCGGAGCTCATTGGGTTTTATATTCGTAGGCGATTTGTTGAAAGCGTGGTTATACCACACGTCAAGATGCGCGTCCGTCTCCTTAAGATCTATTTGCGTAGATTCCGTTTCCGTTACGTATTCCGTTTCCGTATCAAGCGTCAGCTCCGCCGTTGTGCCGTTGATTTGCGTGTCGGCCGATGTGGTTACGTCGGGATCGCCCGCGCATCCGGAAAGAAGCGCCGGTATCAATATGAGTGCAGTCAGAATAACAGATTTTTTCATTGGTTTCTCCTGATTATGAAAGTTTGTCTATATATTGTCTCAGCTTCCCCCGATATATTATACCGAACAGAAGAGATATGATATACGCCTGCAGCGTGCAGGAGAGTATCTCCTCCGCGACGCGCGGGATAAGCAGGACAAGCACGGCTCTGCCGGACCAGACCTCGAGCACTTCCTTTAAAATAAACGTGTTTACCGTCGTTACTATAACGCCGGTCACCACGCAGGCGACGGCTATGCGCATTATGCCGAGAGCTCTGCTCTGTCCGTCTTCTCCTTTGTCAGCCTTTGACAGCACGATATTCAGCACGACGAACAGTATGCCTACGAGTCCGGTCAGTTCGAGTCCGAACGCGAGCAGGTTTATATACGCGGCGAGATTTTTCCTGTAAGCGTCGGATGATGAAAACGCTGCGTCCGCGCTGTTTTCGTTCGCGGTCAGCTCTTCGACCTCCGATACCTCAAACGGCACGCCGATCTTTTCCGCGTATTTCTGCGCGGCTGAGCCTTCTTCGCCTTTGATAACGGTCACTTTTTCCGCTCCGGCGTCGTCCGCTATGGTTTTATAAGTTTTCGGGATATACAGCTCGCCCTCGCAGTCTGACAGCGCGCCTTTGCCTATCTTCGTCACGGTGTTCTTATATCCGGCAAGCTCGTAATACGTATAAAGCGTATTGCCTGACTGACGCGTCAGCGTTACCGTGTCCTTGTTATATCTTGCAAGACCTACTGTCAGCTTTGACAGCGGTGAGAGCTCCATCTGCTCGGCTTCACCGCGCAGCGGCAGCTCGCTCTGCTGCGCTATGACGCCCTTCATAACGCCGTCCGCGCACAGCGAAATATTGACGGACGCGCCGAAAATGCCGATAACGGCAAAAACGGATATGAGGATTATACGCACTTTTTTCGCGGCTTTTTTGGTAAGAAGCATCCATAAAAGTCCTTTTATGACGCCGCCGCAGAACGCCGTGAGCGTCAGCCACGGGATATACGCGCCGTCCGGCGCTATAAGATAGCCCAAAACGTCCGTCAAACCGGACGCTATGCCGCCGAAGATCGGTCCGCAGAACGCCGCGGGAAAGAACGTGAAAATGCCGGCAAAACCTATTTTAATACCGACCCCGGGTATGTTAAGCGCCAGGTTGGTAAACGACTTGACGACGACCGCGAGCGCCGTGAAGACCGCGGTGAACGCTATTCTTATAAGCTGTTTTTTGAAATTTTGCTGCGTAAATACTTTTTTCTGCATAAAAAACCTCCCTTCACAGACGATCCTGTTGATACAAGGGAGGATAATTTCCTTTGTACAGCGGGATGCGGGAATACGGCCGCAGGATCTTTCCTTTCGTCCGCGCGGCAACTCCCCGTCCGCACGGCACTTAACGCCTTATTCCCTACTCTGTTACACGTATTGTATCACAAAATATTACGCGTGTCAATAGTTAAAATGACAAAACGCGGAGCAATTTGCTCCGCGTTTGCGCATATTCTGATTATTCTGCAGCTTCTTCAGCTTTTTCCGGTTCCTCTGCGGGAGCTTCCTCTGCGGGAGCTTCTTCGGCAGCGGCTTCAACGGTTTCTTCAACTGCTTCGGCAGCTTCTTCAACTGCCGCGGGCTCTTCGACTGCTATTTCTTCGGCGGTCTCGACGGCAACTTCTTCAACCGTCTCAACTGCTTCAGCTTCCTCAGCCTTTACGATCTCGGGCTTGCTGTATGCAAAGTGTTTTGCTTTTGCAAGTCTGGTGACCTCTGCGTCGTACGGGAGCAGAGCTACCTGACGGGCTCTCTTTATAGCGGTCGTCAGCTCACGCTGATGTCTTGCGCAGGTACCCATAACTCTTCTCGGCAGGATCTTTCCGCGCTCGGATACGTATTTTTTAAGCTTGTCTGCGTTTTTGTAGTCTATGAATTCCACTTTTTCCGCACAGAAGGCGCAAACCTTCTTTCTTCTGCGGATATTGTTGCGGAACGGCTTTTGTTCCTTATCCATTATAATTTCCTCCTGTTAATTTAACCGCAATTCGATCAGGCGGCGGCTCGCCTTGTGTGATCAGAACGGGAGATCGTCCTCGTCCGCTTCCTCAAACTTCGTGAGCTCTGCGGGAGCCGTTGAATATGCGGGAGTCTGCGGTACTGCGTCCGGCGCGAAATCTCTGTTCGGACCTTCTGATTTTGAGTCAACGAAATTGAGCTCGTCAACGATAACTTCCGTGGTGGTTCTCTTATTGCCCTGCTGATCTGTCCAGTTGCGGTTCTGAATATTGCCGACTATACAGACGGAAGAACCTTTTCTGAAATATCTTGACAACAGCTCTGCCTGCTGGCGCCATGCGACGCAGTTGATGAAATCCGCCTGCGGCTGTTCACCCGCTTTGGTAAATCTTCTGTTTACCGCAATGGTGAAAGAGCATACGGAAGTATCGTTTGTCGTGGTCTTTTTCAGCTCCGGATCAGCCGTGAGTCTGCCTGCCAGTATGACTTTGTTTAAATTCAGATTAGCCATGATAACACCTCGTTTTTAATTACTTATCAAGTCTGACAACGATCGAACGCATAATGCCGTCCGTAATGTTGAAGATACGTTCAAGCTCGGGAGTGAAGCCCGGCTCGCTCGTAAAGGTGATAAGTGCGTAATAGCCGTCCGCCTTTTTGTCTATTGCGTATGCAAGCTGGCGGGTGCCCCATTTTTCGACCTTTTCAACTTCGCCGTTTGCGGCTATAAGATCGTTGAACTTGCCGATGACAGCGTCGATACCCTCGTCTCCGAGAGAAGGATCGACGATGAACAGGGTCTCGTATTTACCTTGTACCTTTTCCATTATATTAACCTCCTTCTGGACATAAGTCCGCGCTTTTTGCGCGGCAAGGAAGGAATCGCACAGATTCCCTGAAAAGGTATTATAACAGTGAAATCAACATTTGTCAATAGTTTTGGTCAAAAAACTTTTGCAAAACATTATTTTTTTAAAAAATATATATAAACCCCTTGACGAAACGGATGTTATTAGTGTATAATATATATAATATTAAGAAGCGTATGCTTCCACAAAGCTTTGAAAGGAAAAAAACGATGAAAAAACTGACTGCATTTCTGCTTGTGCTCGTTATGATCTGCGTTGAGATCTTCGCCGTTTCGTGTCAGGAAAAACCGGAAAACCCGGCAGAAGCGACCTCCGCGGAAAACGAGACGACAGAAGCCGAGGAATCGACTGAAGCGGTAACGGAAAGACTTCCGAACAACGTTCCGGACGATCTTGATCTCGGCGGCAACACGGTAACGTTCCTCGTTATCGACGACGGATTCAACGGCCAGGACTGGAAGAGCAAGGACATATTTGAGGAAGAAGATTCCACAGACCCGATCAGATCCGCGGTCTACACAAGAAACCAGATTCTTCAGGACAAATATCATGCCGTTATCGCAGAGGAAGCGGTAAACAGCACGGGCACCGTGGCAAAGAAAGCCATACAGTCCGGCTCGGATGAATACCAGGTACTTATGTGCGATACGAAGAGCACGCTGAGCCTTGTTCAGGCATGTCTGCTCCGCGACCTCAACTCCATAGACACTATGGATATGAGCCAGCCGTGGTGGGATCAGAACATGGTAAAAAACTGTTCGATCGGCGGCAAGCTGTTCTTTGCAACGGGCGATATCTCCGTAATGGACAACGACGCCACGTGGGTAATGATGTTCAACAAAAAGACGGTAAACGACCTTGACCTTGAATCTCCGTACGACCTTGTCAGAAACAACAAGTGGACCTTTGACAAGATGTACGAGATGATGCAGGTGGCACACTCCGATGAAAACGGCAACGGTAAAGTTGACTACGACGAAGACAGATTCGGATTCGTAACTCACAACTCGTCCCTCGGCGCTTTCTACTACGCCGCAGGCCTTAAAGTTATAGATAAAGACGCGGACGATCTGCCCATATTCCCGGAACAGAACGCGGAATACGTGAACCTCGTTCTTGACAAGAGCATAAAGATCTGGTCCGACAAGACCGTAACGTGGTCCGCCGACCGCGACGGCTACGGCGCCGTTGAGCTTCAGGAAATATTCCAGGAAGGCCGCGGCCTGTTCTTGGGTGAAGTTATGCAGCTCGTTTTCCGTCTGCGTGAAATGGAAATAAACTTCGGTCTTATCCCGTTCCCGAAGTACGACAGCAACCAGGAGAACTACGGTCACTTCGTACACCAGACGACCGCTCTGCTCTCGATACCGGTATCGTGCAAAGACTATATCAAAATAGGCGCGTTCGTTGAGGCTATGGCGTATGAATCCATGTATACGCTCACACCCGCATATTACGAAACGGCTCTAAACGGCAAATACTTCCGTGACCCCGAATCGTCCGAGATGCTTGACATAATCTTAAAGTCCAGAACGTTCGACTTGGGCTCCACGCACATGTTTGACTGGGGCGGCATAGGCTCCGTATTCACCAGCCTGTTGGCAAAAGGCTCCAACGCTTACGCATCTACTTATCAGAAGAAGATCAAAGCTGCGAAGACAAAGCTGACGAAAGAGCTTGCAAAGATACTTAAAGAAACATAATACGTTACATCAGCGCGGCGGAGTCTATCGACTCCGCCCGTTATTTATAATAAGGAGATATATATGAAAATATTATTTATAGGAAACAGTTATACTTACTTTAACGATATGCCGGCGCTCTTTGAAGCTGAGTGCAAAAACAGCGGAGCGAACGTGCAGGTCGACAGCGTTACGGCGGGCGGATACAGACTGAGTCAGTTTTTATCCGAGGAAGACGAATACGCAAAGAAGGTCAGGCAACTGCTTGACGGCAGAAAATACGATTACGTCGTGATACAGGGACAGAGCGTATATCCGGTAACGGAAACGGAAACGTTTTTAAAATGCGTGTCGGAATTCGACCGCATGATAAAAGCAAACGGCGCAAAGACCGTTTTGTATGAGACGTGGGGACGCGCGGACGGAAGCGAAACGCTTGCAAGGCTCGGTCTGACTCACGACGAAATGCAGGATAGACTGAGAGAAGCGTATGAGACCGCGGCAAAAGAAACGGGCGCAATACTCGTTTACGCGGGCGACAGATTCCACGAAGCGTACAGAGCGGGCAAAGACGTCTTTGACCCGGACGGCAGCCACCCTTCCCTTCCCGGCTCGCTGATAATAGCAAAAGAATTCTGCAGGGTGCTGTCGCAGTTATAACAAAACCCGCCGCAAGGCGGATTTCATCACGAAGTGATCGTCCCCCCCGATATATCATCGGGGCTTTTTTGCGGCTTCAGCCGCGCGCGTCGGCGGCCCCACTACCGTGAACCCCCAAAAACTCGTACCTCGTTTTCGGGGAACCCCTCTCCGCCCGACGCGCTGCCCCCTCATTCTTAGAATGATGGGAGGGGACAGGGGGGTGGACGAGCTTTGCGCCGCCAGGGGCGGATGAAGCAAAGCGAGGAAAGCGCAGCGGTCGAAAGAAATCAAGCACAGTCACGGCAGTGACGCGCAGATGTCTTCGGGTCCCCGCAAGCGGGGTTCGTCCGCCCCATCATTTGTAAAAATGATGGGACCGGGGTTCCCCGACGCGAACTGGAGAGCGTTGGGGGTTCCCGGGAGGGGACAGGGGGGT
>JAEEGW010000141.1 GCA_016280525.1 Clostridiales bacterium | reverse complement strand
GGCATAGCCCGTCTTCATTTGTGAGCGAAGCGAACGTCTTCATTATACCGGTTGAATACGAAAAAGCAGACTGATTTTGTTCTCAGTCTGCTTTTCTTAAGTGCGCACTTACTCACCACTCGAACGTGAGGTGAAAAAACTTCCTTATGACGGTCTGGTATTTAACGCAAGCGGTTTTGTTTTTGATTTTATTCTGTAAACAGCGGTGTTGAATAATACCTGTCGCCGCTGTCCGGCAAAAGCGCGACTATGACCTTGCCCTTGTTTTCGGGTCGTTTTGCGAGTTTTACTGCTGCGAAGAGCGCCGCGCCGGATGAAATGCCTACGGAAATGCCCTCTTTCTTTGCAAGCAGCTTTGCCGCGGCAAACGCGTCCTCGTTCGCTACCGGTATCACCTCGTCGTAGACTTTTGTGTTCAAAACGTCCGGAACGAATCCCGCGCCTATGCCCTGTATCTTATGCGGACCGGATCTGCCTTCGGAGAGTACCGGCGAGGTCTCCGGCTCTACCGCAACTACCTTGACGGACGGTTTCTGCTCCTTTAAATATTCGCCCGTGCCGGTTATCGTGCCGCCGGTGCCGACGCCCGCGACGAATATATCCACCGCGCCGTCCGTATCCGCGTATATTTCCGGCCCTGTCGTCGCCTTGTGTATCGCCGGGTTTGCGGGGTTTACGAACTGGCCGGGTATGAAGCTGTCCGGTATTTCCGCCGCGAGCTCCTCCGCCTTCGCTATGGCGCCTTTCATTCCCTTTGCGCCTTCCGTTAAAACTATCTCCGCGCCGTAGGCTTTAAGTATATTTCTTCTCTCAACGCTCATCGTCTCCGGCATCGTGAGGATTATGCGGTAACCCTTTGACGCGGCTATCGCGGCAAGGCCTATGCCCGTGTTGCCGGAAGTCGGCTCAATTATGACCGAACCGGGTTTTAACTGTCCCTTTGCTTCCGCGTCCTCGATCATCGCTTTTGCGATCCTGTCCTTTACCGATCCGGCGGGGTTGAAGTATTCGAGTTTGACTATGAGTTTAGCGTCAAGTACGAGTTCCTTTTCAAGATTTGTGACCTCTACGAGAGGCGTGTTGCCTATAAGCTCAATGGCTCCTTTATAGATCTTTGACATTTTATTTATCTCCTTGTATGTTTATTTGAGTGCGGCAAAGCCGTTTTCAAGATCTGCAATTATGTCGTCGATATGCTCCGTGCCTATTGACAAGCGTATCGTGCTTTCGTGAATATCGTTTTTCTCAAGCTCTTGCCCGGACAACTGGGAATGTGTGGTCGACGCAGGGTGTATCACCAGCGATTTTACGTCCGCGACGTTTGCCAAAAGCGAGAAGATCTTTAAGTTGTCTATGAATTTCCACGCCTCTTCCCTTCCGCCTTTTATATCAAACGTAAAGATCGACGCGCCGCCGTTCGGGAAATATCTCTGATACAGTTCGTGCTGCGGATGATCCGGCAGCGACGGATGGTTCACCTTTGCGACGAGCGGGTGGTTTGATAAATATTCCACCACCTTTTTCGTGTTCTCCGCGTGGCGTTCAAGACGGAGCGAAAGCGTCTCGACGCCCTGAAGCAGTAAGAAAGCGTTGAACGGGGAGATCGCCGCGCCGGTATCGCGCAGAAGGATCGCGCGTATGTACGTTACGAACGCTGCCGGACCCGCGACTTCCGCAAACGAAACGCCGTGATAACTCGGGTTCGGCTTTGCAATAGGCGCGTATTTGTCCGCGTGCGATTTCCAGTCAAACGTTCCGCCGTCGACTATTATGCCGCCGAGCGTCGTGCCGTGACCGCCTAAGAACTTTGTTGCCGAATGTACTACTATATCCGCGCCGTGCTCTATCGGACGGATGAGATACGGCGTGCCAAACGTGTTGTCTATCACAACCGGTATGCCGTGCGCGTGGGCAATTACGGACAGCGCTTCTATATCCGGTATATCGCTGTTCGGGTTGCCTAAGGTCTCAATGAATATCGCTTTTGTGTTAGGCTTTATGGATGAAGTAACCTCGTTTAGATCGTGGATGTCTACAAACGTAGTTTCAACGCCGAACTGCGGCAGAGTGTGCGCTAACAGATTGTAGCTTCCGCCGTAGATCGTCTTCTGCGCCACTATGTGATCGCCCTTCTGCGCAAGCGCCTCAATAGTGTAGGTTATCGCCGCCGCGCCGGACGCGAGCGCTAACGCCGCAGTACCGCCTTCAAGTGCGGCGACTCTTTTTTCAAGCACGTCCTGCGTGGAGTTCGTAAGTCTGCCGTATATGTTTCCGGCGTCCGCCAGACCGAACCTCGCCGCGGCGTGTTCGCTGTTGTGAAATACGTATGAAGTCGTCTGATATATCGGGACCGCTCTTGAATCGGTCGCCGGGTCCGCCTGCTCCTGCCCTACGTGGAGCTGAAGTGTTTCAAATTTATAATTACTCATTTTATTTACCTCTTTCAATTATTTTTGCCGTTTTCTTTACTCTTCCGACATCGCTGCATTCGTCCGTATCTGAAATTGGCTCTTACAAGTTTTTCAAAATAGTTTTTCATACGTTTTCCCTTCGTGAAAGCGGTTTGAGATATTTTACCTACTATTCCTATAGGTTTTGTAGGCATTATATCACAGACAACTCCGAAAATCAAGTCTGAAATGTAAACAATCTTTGTAATTTTATCGGATTCGTTCTAATGCCTATTGACAAAGTAGGCGTTTAGGCTTATAATATCGGAAAACAGGATTTTTAAAAAAATACACTTACGAGGCAGCAGATCATGATGATTTCAACAAGGGGAAGATACGTACTTCGCCTCCTGCTTGATATAGCAGAGCATCAGGGCGAGGGATACGTTTCACTCAAAGACTCCGCGGAGCGGCAGGAAATATCAAAAAAATATCTTGAACAGATAGTTATAATACCGGACGTTTCAAAAATGCTTGTATCAAAAGGCGGAAAAAACGGCGGCTACCGGCTTGCGAAAGACGCGGACGAATACACGGTGGGTGAAGTGCTGCGCGCGGCGGAAGGGTCGCTTTCGCCCGTTGCGTGCCTTGAGATAAATCATTCTCCGTGTCCGCGCAGCGCGGACTGTATAGCTCTTCCCGTCTGGAAAGGTCTTGACGAGGTCATAAATAAATATCTTGACGGTATGACTCTGCAGGACGTTTTGGATAAAAAGCCGGGATATGACGGAGGCGACAACTACGTTATCTGAGGAGGAAAAAAATAAATGAATAAAACGATATATTTAGACAACGCCGCGACTACTAAAATGAGCAAAACGGCAATAGACGCTATGACGCCGTATTTTGATATAATTTACGGCAACCCGTCAAGTCTGCACTCGACCGGGCAGGCGGCGGCGGAAGCGCTTTACGACGCGCGGCAAAGGATAGCCCGCTGTATAAACGCGGACCCGAAAGAGATCACGTTCACGTCCGGCGGAAGCGAAGCGGACAACCAGGCTATTATCTCCGCCGCAAGAAACGGCGAGCGAATCGGAAAAAAGCATATAATCTCAACGAAGATCGAACATCACGCGGTGCTGCATACGCTGAAAAAGCTTGAAAAAGAGGGATTTGAGATAACGCTGCTCGACGTCGGCGAGAACGGCATAGTAAAGCCGGAACAGGTAAAAGAGGCTCTGCGGCAGGACACCTGCCTCGTGACCGTGATGTTTGCAAATAACGAAATAGGAACGATACAGCCGGTCAAGGAAATAGGCGCGATATGCCGGGAGGCGAAAGTGCCGTTCCATACGGACGCGGTACAGGCGGCGGGGCATCTGCACATAGACGTTATCGAACAGAACATAGATATGCTGTCCGTCTCCGCGCACAAATTCCACGGACCGAAAGGGACAGGCGTGCTTTACGCGAAAAAGGGCATCCGTCTGACGAACATAATCGAGGGCGGCGCGCAGGAGCGCGGCAAGCGTGCGGGAACGGAAAACATACCCGCGATAACGGGCATGGCGGCGGCGCTTGAAGAAGCGTGCGCACACATAGACGAAAACGCAGAAAAGCTGTCCGCGATGCGCGACAGGCTCATAGCGGAGCTTTCAAAAATACCTCATTCGGTACTGAACGGCGACGCAAAGCAGAGACTGCCAGGCAACGTGAATTTCTGCTTTGAGGGCATAGAGGGCGAGTCGCTGTTGCTTCTGCTTGACGACAAGGGCGTCTGCGCGTCCTCCGGCTCAGCCTGCACGTCCGGCTCGCTCGATCCGAGCCACGTACTTCTGGCGATAGGCAGACCGCACGAGATAGCGCACGGTTCTCTGCGCCTCTCCTTATCCGAAGAAAACACGGACGAAGAGATGGAATACACCGTTAAAGCGGTAAAAGACGTTGTTGAATATCTGAGGAATATGTCGCCGGTCTGGCGCGATCTCGTATCCGGCAAAAAAGAATTCATAACAAAGTGAGGGGATAAAAATGGCGTTATACAGCGAAAAAGTAATGGATCATTTCAGAAATCCGAGGAACGTCGGCGTTATCGAGGACGCGGACGGCGTGGGTGAAGTCGGCAACGCGAAATGCGGCGACATAATGAAGATATATCTGAAAATAGAAAATGATATAATTGTCGACGTCAAGTTTGAGACGTTCGGCTGCGGCTCCGCGATAGCTTCAAGCTCTATGGCGACGGAGCTTATAAAAGGAAAGCCGGTATCCGAGGCTCTGACTATGACGAACAAAGCCGTGGCGGAAGCGCTTGACGGACTGCCCGCGTACAAAATGCACTGCTCCGTTTTAGCGGAGGAGGCAATAAAAAAAGCCCTGCAGGACTACTATGAGAAAAACGGTATAGAGTACGATCATTCTCTGTTCCCGGACTGCGAAGACTGCG
>JAEEGW010000140.1 GCA_016280525.1 Clostridiales bacterium | reverse complement strand
GGGCTCGAACCTGTGACCCCTTGCTTGTAAGGCAAGTGCTCTCCCAGCTGAGCTATGCTCCCATTACCGGGCCTCATCGTGCGACGGTGGGTATTATATCATAGATTTTCTTAATTGTCAACACTTTTTTGAAAAAAAGTCAAAAAAATTTGCGGAAAACTATATGTAGTAAAAAGCCTACTATAAATATACAAAAAAGCGATATTTCACAGCGATTTCCGGCAAAAAAACGACGGGCGATCACCGATCGCCCGTATGTTTTACCTGCAAAAAACTCATTCCGTCCCGCGCCTTCGCGCGATCCGCCTCCCTCGCAGAGGGAGGCAAAACCTCATCCGTCACTGCGTGACACCTTCCCCCAAGGGGAAGGCAGACCGGCTCCTCCTTCGGGGGAGCTGTCATCCGGGACGGTTCCCGGATGACTGAGGGAGTTTTTCCTTATTTCTCTTCTCTTCCCACGCCGTTTTTGAACATAAACGCGGCGGATACGACCAGGATCGTGAAGCTTACGAGAAATCCCGCCGCAACGTCGGACAGGAAGTGCGCGCCGGCCATTATCCTCGTCGTCATGGCGAAGATCACCCAGCAAAGCGCGCCGATACGCGCGATGTCGCCGGCTTTTTTCTTGCCGAAAGCGTCAAAGAAGAACGTCAGAGACATGACTACGAAGCTGTTTGCCGTATGACCGGACGGGAAAGACTTGTATCCGTCGGAGGCGGGCTTTCCGTTCAGTCTGTACCACGGCCAGAACGCGTCGTTCGTGCTTATCCAGTATCTGTATCTCATTCTTCCGAACAGGAGCTTCAGCCCTTCTATCGTAGCAAGCTCGCCGAAAAGGCAGATCATACATACTATCATGACTTTCAGCGCTTTCATAAGGTATTTTTGTTCGATTTTTCTCGCGAGCAGGACGAATACGACCGTTATGACGGCGCCGACGGCCGCGCAGGCTATTTTTACCCAGAGTTTATCGGAAAACAGCGGTTCTTCCGGATATATCCACGGTTTTGAGATGTCCGTGAGCCTGCTGTAATACTTGATTATCCTGTGGAGCATCTGCTGTGCAAATACTTCCCCGCAAATAAGCGATAACGCGCCGAGAATTCGCCCCGCGACCTTCTTATGTTCCCAGCGCAGCGCGCAGACTCCCGCCGCCGCAAACACGAAACACATGGGCAAAAGCGTTACGGGCTCTATATAGATCTCAAAAATGTTGCCTATCGTATACGTTACGGAGCCGCCGGACGTCAGAAACTCCGAAATGCTGTAATCCAGCGCCGGATATACCGCCGTTATCACGAGAACGGAGACAAGAATAACGTAAATAATAATTATAGGTATTAAAAATTTCTTTTGCTTAATCATCTTTATTTTTCCCTCGCAGAAGTTTATACAAAGCTGTTTATTTCAGGTTTGCCGCGCCTATTATACCGGCGTCGTTTCCGAGCTTGGCGATCCTTATTTCCGTTGATTTTCCTATGCCTCTGATGAAAACCTCCTCGTCGATCTTCTTCTGAAGCGGGATCATCAACCCGTCGCCTTCGTTTGAGATTCCACCGCCTAAACTCAGCACCTCGGGCTGAAGCAGATTTATGACGTTGACTATACCGCAGGCGAGATACGTGACGTATTCGTCAACAACGGCCTCGGCGCTTTTGTCGCCTCTTCTGGCGGCGATAAAGGCGGTTTTTCCGCTTACTTTGCCAAACTCTTTTGCTACTTTGTGCATTTCGGAGTCGGGATCAGCCTCCATGGCCTCGTTCGTCCGCTTGACGAGCGCCGTTGCGGAGCTGTAGGCCTCCCAGCAGCCGCGTCTGCCGCAGTTGCAGCGCCTGCCGCCCACCGTCAGGACCATGTGGCCGAACTCGCCGCCGGTGTGATTGAAGCCGGAAAACACCTTTCCGTCAATGATAAACCCGCCGCCGACGCCCGTTCCGAGCGTTATGAGCACGGAGCAAGCTGTTCCTTTCGCCGCGCCTGCCACGGATTCGCCCAGAGCCGCGGCGTTTGCGTCGTTTTCTATAAGAATATTCTTTATGCCGGTAAGCTCGCGCACCTTATCCACCATGGGATAAGACTCCATCATGAGATTATGCGCGCGCTCTATGTATCCCGTATCGCTGTTTATGGCGCCGGGAGCGGCGATCCCGAGAAAGCCCTCGCCTTTGACGTCAATTTTGTTTTTTTCGCAAAGTCTTTTTACCAGGGAAGCTATATCCGCCGTAACGGCGTCATTTCCGCGCTCAGGAAGCGTGGGTGTTGTCAATCTGTCAAGAATGTTGTTGTTTTCGTCAACAAGGGCGACGGCTATTTTTGTACCGCCGAGATCCACACCTATACGAAACATGATCATCCTCCGCTATTTTAATATGCTTATTATAGCAGATATAAAATAAAAATGCAATAGTTTATAGCAAATTCCGTATAAAAAAACACATTTTAGGGAAAAAACGCGGCAAAACGTAAAAAATATTTATAAAATATTTATAAAAACATAAGCAGGCATTGTTGTATTCCACAATGTTGAATGGTATAATATAAAATGAAATAATGTTTAACTAACGGACGGTCAGATACAGATGGCTTTAACTTTTTCGGGCGGTCTTGATCTTCAGAAATCAAGAAAAGCTTCTTTGAACAGAATAACGGCGCTGCCGACGCCGAGATATATAACGCTTGACTGTTCCGGCGACAAAAACGCAGCTTTCAAGCCGTTTTTAGCGGTCGGAGAGCACGTAAACGCGTATCAGTGCGTCGGAGAGCGTGTCTTCGGGGACGGATCCGTACCCGTATACAGCGGGATATCCGGCACGGTCAAGGAGATCGTCGCCGGCGCGGACGGGCAGCCTTCCGGCATGATAATAGGATACGAAGAGAAGCAGCAAAAAGCGGAGATCAAAGGTTACGGGGGCACGCTTGCGGAGCTTACGCCGGAAAAAATCACGGAAATCGTGAAAAATGCGGCTATCCCGTGCCGCGGAAGCTACGGTTTTGCCTACAAAAGGCTGCAGGCGGCGTCCGGAAAGCTGAAAAGGTTCATTCTGAACTGCTGTGAAAGCGAACCGGGGCTGACGAGCCGCTCCGCCGTGATAACGGACGACGTTGACGCGGTACTGAACGGCGCAAAGATAATCATGCACGCGCTTGACATCCGCAACTGCGAAATAGCCGTTGAACGGGAAAACGGGCCGGTTATAGACCTTATATCAAGTAAAATAAAGAGAAACTCGCTGTTTTCAATAAGAAAAACGAAGCAAAAGTACCCTCAGGACGAGGAGATCGCGCTTATTTACGCGATTTGCGGCGTCCAGGCGCTTGACGCGGACGAGCCGGAACGCACGAAATGCGCCGTGTTTGACGCGGAAACGGCGGCTGACGTCTACCGCGCGGTGGTTTACGGCGTCCCGTACTGCGAGCGCGTCGTCACTGTGGAGTCGGAAAACCTGCTTTGCCCTATAGGAGCGCCCGTTCTGGACCTGCTTGAATTCTGCAACGTACACGCGGAAACGGCGGTAAAGATCATTTCCGGCGGGCCTTTGCGCGGCGAAGTGCTCAAAAAGCTTGACGAACCGGTAAGACCGGATTCGGCGGCTATCACCGTAATATATGAGGGCGACGGAAGTCCGATACCGGAAATGACGCAGTGCAACCTCTGCGGAAGATGCGTGAACGTTTGTCCTTCAAGGATAATCCCGTATAAGCTCGCGGAGCTTTCAAGACAGAAAAAATACTCAAAATGCGCGGATTACGGCATTTCCGCATGCTGTGAATGCGGCTGCTGCGACTACGTCTGTCCCGCGTATATACCCATAAAAAAGCTGATACGCACGGCAAAACACAAAAAAACCGCGCCGAAGAGAGACAAAAATGAAACCGATAAACCTGTTTAAAAGAGATACGACCCCGGTAAAGCGCGGCGTCAGAGGGGCTTTTCTGAGCGGATCGTGCTCG
>JAEEGW010000022.1 GCA_016280525.1 Clostridiales bacterium | reverse complement strand
GGATATGAATTTTGCGCCTTTTGATTCCGCACTCTGTTTTATATGCATATAATTTTCAATTATCCCGTTGTGTACGAGCGTTACTTTGCCGTATCTGTGCGGGTGGGAGTTTTTGTCGGACGGCTCGCCGTGCGTCGCCCAGCGCGTGTGACCGACCCCGACGCCGCCCCGCGGCGCGCCGCTTTCGTCAAGCAATTTCTGAAGAGCGGACAGCCTTCCTTTCGTTTTGAATATATTTATCTGACTGTTCGAGCAGACGGCTATGCCCGCGGAATCGTACCCGCGGTATTCGAGTTTTGAAAGCCCTTCCATAATTATCTTTGCCGCATCACGCCTGCCGCTGTAACCTGTTATACCGCACATAAAACCACCTCGCCGTTTTTTAACCAACCGGTTTATTATAGTTATCCGTACGGTGATTATTGACTTAAATTTGTAAAAACAGTGTAAAACCGTCCGACAAAACCGGACGGTTTGTGAGCTTCAGATTCGGAATTACCGGCAGGAGCCGGCGGAACTCTCTTTATTTGATAACAACTGAATATTTAACATGCGGAATGTATTTTTTATATTCTTCCGAATTTTCATATTCCACGGATAGAGGTTGGCTGTCAACGATATCCCAAAACGCTTCAACGATATAGTCGTCTACACTGTCATACTCTTCGTTGTTCTCATCATATTCATCATATATCTGAGGATAATATCTTTTGATATATTCGATTCTTGCTTCATCCTCACTGTCATTGCTGTGATATACTATTTCGACAACCAGTTCGTTGTTAGAATACTTAGCGCGAACAAAAGGATGCCCATAAGTATAAGACAAATCAAAGTCAGCAACAAACGAGGCATTAGGCGCAGCACTTGCCATATCACGCAGTAATTTTCCTCCACCTTCGTTTTCTTCGTAATAATCCGGTTGTGACTCGTAATGATATGGACCGTCAAGCTCTATCCGTAATGTGCCATCTATAATTTGTTGTTGTATTTCGTTATTTGTGATATCTGACATATCACCGTCAAAACTGCACAAACTCTCAGATTCGTTAAACGAAATGTTGATGCACACGTTTAAGAGAGGTTTAAGCGCGTTCCACATAGATATAACCTCTTCGTTTGTTCCATACAATTCAATAACAGTTGAACACCAAGCTTGCATATTGTTACTCCTTCAAAAGCTTTTTTCACAGAAAAATCATATCATAATTATTCGGATTTGTCAATATTCGGCGAAAATGTTTTCACAACGGGATTTTGTAAAGATGAATTGTGCCTTCGGCACGTGAATTGGCTTCGCCGTGAATTGTGCCTTCGGCACGTGAATTGCCTGACGGCATAAAAAAGGGTCGTCGTGGGCGCCGACCCCTACGCCCGACGCGCCCCCTCAATCTCGTCAGAGATTGTGGGAGGGGACAGGGGGGTATGGGGGGGTGGCGCGCAGCGCCGTGAGGGGTGGGGATCCCCCATAATTCGTCGCGTAGCGACACCTTTTTTTATTCTTTATTCTTTCTTCTTTATTCTTTATTATTTAATACGGACGACCAATGGTCGCCCCTACATTGATTTGTTTGATTTAAAAACGGACGACCAATGGTCGCCCCTACATTGATTTGTTTGATTTAAAAACGGGCGATCAATGATCGCCCCTACAAAGCGGGAGGGGAGACCCCTCCCCTACGAGTATCAACCGATTTTCTGAATTCTTAATTCTGCCCCGTCTTCCTTATCTCATCTTTATGTTCTTCCGTCACCCTGAAGCTCTCGACCGCTTTTCTGACCGTCATTTTATGCACCTCGGGCGTCAGCTTATGATTTTTCAGATACGGGATAGTATGCTCGTACTGCTTTGCCAGAGCCGTGGCGAAATACCACGCGCACATCATATTCACGTAATACTCCTCCGACCTGATGTCGGCGACAAGATCGTTATACCCCGGTTTGAAATCGTCGTTTAAAAAGAATTTCATGAGCATAAGAACGCCGATGCGGACCGTATAGACTCTGTCCGACTTCACCCATTCCTTTATCTTTACAATGAGCTTCTGCTTATGCTTTTTGAAAACCGAAGGAGATATGGTATCGGACGTCGACCAGTTGTCTATATACGGCATAAACGCTTCTATCGCGGCGATGCACTCGTCCTCGTCCTTTATGTGCGATATGATGACGGAATGAAGATTGTTTTCCTCAAAGTATATATGCGGCAGCTCTGTCATATACTGTCTTCGTTCCTCTTCCGAAAGCTGCTTGCATATTTTATTGAGCGCGGGAAAACGGACGCCTATCATTTTATCCTTGTCGAGTCCCGGCGTCAGTTTATACGTGAATTCCTTATACTCCGGATCGGCCTCTTTTTGAAGCAGGCCGCGGACTTTATCGCTTAAAACCATTTTTTGATCGTTCCTAAGATCCCGCGGGTCACGGATTTGCCGAGCTCCCTTCCTATGGTGTTCATGGCGGTGTTGGCAACCTTGCCCGCGTAGCTCGTTTTCTTTTTTGACGTTTTGCCTTTGGCTTTTTCTTTCTCTTTTTCTTCTTTTTCCTTGGCTTTTTCTTCCTCTTCCCTGCGCTTTTCCTCGGCTTCCGCTTCGTTCTTTGCGGTTATCAGCTCGTACGCGGATTCGTTGTCTACGTAATTTTCGTATTTTCCGTACAGATCGTCCGCTTTTATCTCCGCGTCGCGTCTGTCGTCATCTATCGTGCCCATTGCGGACTGCGGCGGCAGTATCGTCGCGCGTTCAACTACGGACGGGCGGCCTTTTTCATCCAAGAAGCTTATAAGCGCCTCGCCCGTGCCGAGATCGGTTATCGCCTGTTCCGTATCGAAATTCGGATTTGCACGGAAAGACTGCGCGGCGGCTTTTATGGCTCTCTGTTCAAGCGGCGTGTACGCGCGCAGCGCATGCTGTACGCGGTTGCCGAGCTGCGCTAAAACGACGTTCGGGATATCGGACGGCTGCTGAGTTATGAAATATACGCCCACGCCCTTTGAGCGTATCAGCTTTACGACCTGCTCGACCTTGTCAGTAAGCGTGCTTTTCGCCTCTTTGAAAAGCAGATGCGCCTCGTCAAAGAAGAACACGAGCCTCGGTTTTTCCGGGTCTCCGACCTCCGGCAGCTCCTCAAACAGCTCCGCTAAAAGCCACAGCATGAACGTTGAGTAAAGCAAAGGCGACTGGAAAAGCTCCGCGCAATGCAGTATGTTTATATAACCGCGGCCGTTTTCGTCGCATTGCATCCAGTCGTTTATATCAATATCCGGCTCACCGAAAAACGCGTCGCCTCCGGCGTCCTCAAGCTGAAGCAGTGCTCTTTGTATCGCGCCGGCGGACTGCTTTGAGATATTGCCGTATTTGTTTAAAAGCTCCGCGGAGTGATCCGTAATATACGAGACCATGCTGCGTATGTCTTTGAGGTCGGTAAGAAGCCAGCCGTTGTCGTCCGCGACGCGGAAAGCTATGGACAAAACACCGCTCTGTACGTCGGACAGTCCGAGAAGACGCGTGAAAAGCGACGCGCCCATATCGGACACCGTCGTCCTTATAGGATGCCCGCCTTTTCCGTAAACGTCCCAGAAACGGACGGGAAAGTTTTTATATTCGAATTTTTCCGGATCGTAACCCATGCCGGACAGACGCTTGTCTATCGCCTCGGTCCTTGTGCCGCGCTTAACGCATCCGGCGAGGTCGCCTTTTACGTCCGCTAAAAATACCGGGACGCCCATGTCCGAAAACGAT
>JAEEGW010000139.1 GCA_016280525.1 Clostridiales bacterium | reverse complement strand
TATATTGATAAAGAAACCGGCGCCGGATTTCTGTTCGATCCGGGAGCGCAGGGCAAGCTTTTGTCGGATATCATAGACGAAAACGGCTGGAATATAGAAAAGGTAATACTCACGCACGGCCATTTTGACCATATAGACGGGATAAAAGAACTGCGGCAGTATAAGAATATCCCCGTGTTCATACACGAAAACGGAAAAACGTTTTTGTCCGATCCGTATTACAATCTGTCCGCAATGGCTGGCGTCGGCGAGATACGGCTTTCGGCAGACGGATATTTCAAGGACGGCGACGTTATAGAAACGGCGGATAAAGGTCTGTCCCTGCGCGTCATACACACGCCCGGACACACGGACGATTCCTGTGTATTCTACTCGGAAAATGACGGGCTGGCGTTTACCGGAGATACGATATTCAAAGGCACTTTCGGCAATTACCGTTTTCCGACCGGAAACTACGGGACCCTGATGAAAACGATAAAAGAAAAGGTCCTCACCCTGCCGCCGGATACGGTCTTGTATTCGGGTCATACCGTGGCGACGACTGTCGCGGCGGAGAGGAATATGTATAATTAAGAATTAAGAATGGGGGAGTGCCCACCCCTCACGGCTCCACTGACGCGTCGCCACCCCCCATACCCCCCTGTCCCCTCCCATCATTCTAAAAATGAAGGGGCGCGAATTAAGAATTCAGAATTAAGAATTCAGAGGCGGTATAGGGCGGTGACTCGACGCCTCGTTCGTAGGGGCGACCATTGGTCGTCCGTAAAGAATAAAGAATAAAGAAGAAAGAATAAAGAATAAAAACCGGTGTCGGCGAAGCCAACAAATTGTGCGCCGTTCCGGCGCTCTTGGTGGTTCCCCCCTTTTTTCCACTAACGATATTGAGGGGGCGCGGTAAACGTGAGCGCTTTGTTTAACGGACGGCCGGCGGCCGCTCCACGCATTCATTTAATTCATTCATACGGAGATGAGACAATGCCATTATTTGAAGTTACCGAAAACGACAGACGGATTTACGAAAAAGAGTTGAAAGACTTTCTGCCGGATAAGATCCTTGACGTTCACACGCACGTCTGGCTTGACGAATATACCGAGCCTTTGCCGGCAGACGAAGAGCTGCGCATGGTCCTGTGGCCGAAGCTCGTCGCAAAAGATAACAGCGTAGAAGACCTGCAGGAGACGTACCGGCTTATGTTCCCGGGCAAAGAAGTTTCCGCCCTGATGTTCACAAGCGAGGTGCACAGCATAGAAAGCGGGCGCAGAAACAACGAATACGTTGCAAAGTGCAGTAAAAAAACGGGCTGGCCGGCGCTTTATTACAGCCACCCGAAGCAGAGCGCGGACGAGGTTGAGAAAATGATCCGCGACGGCGGTTTCTTAGGCATAAAATCGTATCTTAGCCTGTCTCCGTCGTACATACCGGAGGCGGAGATACGCATCTTCGACTTTTTCCCGAAAGAACAGCTCAAACGCATGGACGAGATGGGCGCTATCGTGATGCTTCACATCCCGCGCAACGGACGGCTGAAAGACCCGGTGAATTTAAATCAGATACTTGAACTGAAAGCCGAATTCCCGCGCGTCCGCGTGATAATCGCCCATATCGGCCGCGCGTACGTCAAAGAAGACGTGGGCAACGCCTTTACGGAATATCTATATAAAGTCCCGGATCTTATGTACGATTTTACGGCTAACTGCTGTGAATACGCGATAACCGAATGTATCCGCCACGCCGGACCGAAGCACCTTATGTTCGGAACGGATATGCCGATTCTGCGTATGAGAACGCACAGGATAGAGGAAAACGGAACGTATATAAACCTGATACCGCCCGGACTTTACGGCGACCCGAAGCAGGACAGGCATCTGCGCGAGGTAAGCGCTGCTGAGGCGGAGAAGATAACGTTTTTCGCATACGAGGAGCTTCTGGCGCTCAAACGCGCGTGCAAAACGCTCGGCAGCAGCAAAGAAGACGTTGCCGACATGATGTATAACAACGCCAAAAACTTAATAGACGGCGCAAAAGCCGATATTTACGGGAAGTGAGGATATTAAAATGAAAAAAATAAAAGTCGGTTATCTGCCTTTTTACATCAAACTGTATGACGACAGCAACATCAAATGGCGCAATTCCGTCGTCGCCTATATGAACAAGCTCATAAAGATGATAGAAGACAAAGGATTTGAGGTCGTGCCCGCGGACGAGGTCTGCCGTGTTAAAGCGGAGTTTGAAGCTGCCGCCGCGAAATTCAACGCGGACAAAGATATCTGCGCCGTCATAACACAGCACCTCGCGTATTCACCCTCTCTTGAAAGCATAGAAGCGTTGAAGAGCCTGAGGGCGCCTATAATCGTGTTCGACACGACGCCGGACTTAGAGCTTATAAAATACGCGGAGACGGAAGACCGCATAATGGACAACCACGGTATACACGGCGTTCAGGATATGTGCAATATGTTGAAGAGAAACGGCGTACCGTACGAGCTTTGCGTCGGTCACGTGTCGATGCCCGGCGTGCTTGACGAGCTTTGCGGTTATATCCGCGCCGCGTACGCTGCAAAATGCTTTAAAACCGCGCGCATCGGTATGGTCGGCGGCGAGTTTGAGGGCATGGGAGATTTCAGAATAACCGATAAAGAATACGAAGAAAAGATCGGCGTCAAAACAGTAAGGATGACAAAAGCGGATACGGAAAAATATCTGCCGGCCGTCACGGACGAAGAGATAAACGCGGAGCTTGAATACGATAAAAACAATTACAGCGTACAAACAGAAAACAAAGAAAATTACGTAAATTCAATAAGAGCGGGCCTTGCCGTCCGCAAATGGATGGAAGAGCAGAAGCTTGACGGCGTGACGGTGAACTTTTTACATACGGACGAGTCGGGCTTGCCGAAAATGCCGTTCGTCGAATGCTGTAAAGTCATGGAACGCGGACAGGGCTACGCCGGAGAGGGCGACAATCTCACCGCAGGCCTCGTCGCATCACTTATAAGAGCGTTCCCGGACACTACGTTTACGGAAATGTTCTGCCCGGACTGGAAGGAAGACACGGTGCTGCTCAGCCACATGGGCGAGATGAATCCGCGGCTGACACAGCAGAAACCGCGCATAACGGACAAGCCGTTCAACTACAATTCCTGCGGCGACACGGTATCGCTCAACGGCTGTTTCAAAACCGGCTTCGCCGTGCTCGTCAACCTCGCGCCGTCAGAGGACGGCTTCACGCTGATACTCGCCGACGTGCAGATCGTGCAGAGCGGCACGACGGATGCGGCGTACAAAAACGAGGTCCGCGGCTGGATGAAGCACTCTTATCTGCCGCTTCAGGAATTCTTAAAAGAATATTCTTTGTGCGGCGGCACGCACCATTCCGCGCTCGTCTACGGCGCGGACGCGCTTACGCTTGAAGCTTTCGGCAGGATAATGGGCTTTGACGTTGAGATCATTTAACGAGGTACATATATGAAACAGAAGATCAGAACACCTTATTTTGAAATAGGGACGAAAAACTATATTTACGGCGACACGGTGCTGCAGTACGCAAAAGCCGCCGACGCCGCGGCGGAAAAGTACGATATAGACGTGCTTTTCATCACTCCGGCGGTCGAGATACGCCGCGTGGTGGAAAATACAAAGCACTTGATAGTTTTGGCGCCTTATATGGACACGCTCCGCCCCGGGCGCGGCATGGCGGACATCCTGCCGGAGGCGCTCAAAGCAGCCGGCGCGAAAGGCGTTGTTATAAACCACTGCGAAAAGCCTATGAGTCTGCCGCAGATGAAAAAGACGATAGACCGTGCGCGCGAGCTTGACTTTCTTGTTTTCGCCTGCGCCGATACGATAGAGGAAGCGAAAGCGATAGCGCAGCTTCACCCGGATATAATAAACCCCGAGCCGTCGCAGATAATAGGCGGCGGAAACGGCGTTTCACCTATGGATTACGTAAAGGATTCCATAAAAGTGATAAAGGAAATATACCCGGATATTTTAGTAGAGCAGGCGGCGGGAATAACAAACGGTCAGCAGGTATACGACTTTATAATGGCGGGTTCCGAGGCGGCCGGCGCCGCGTCCGGCATTATGAACGCCGCCGATCCGATAGCGATGATAGACGAAATGATAGCCGCGACAAGACGCGCCGCGGACGATTTAAAGAAGATGTGAGGGCGAGAAAATGGTATTCAAAAAGAAATTCAAAGTACAGTCAAACCACCGCGCGGTCAGCTTCCACGATATAACGGAGCAGGTAAAAGAAGCCGTTGCGGAATCAAAAATAAAAGACGGAATCGTCGTTGTGTACTCGCACCATACGACTTGCTCGGTCATAACGCAGGAATGTGCTTTTGATATGTC
>JAEEGW010000138.1 GCA_016280525.1 Clostridiales bacterium | reverse complement strand
CCTTTGTCGCTTATATAAAGCTCGCCGCTGCCCGGGTACGCTCTGAATTCAAGTCCTTGCGACGGTGTTGTCGTGCTTATGCCGTCCGTTTCGCCGCGAGCGGGGAGGGAGTTGTCATAGTCGTATGTGTATTTGTCGCAGAGGGCTTTGAACATCTCTTCCGCTTTCCTTTTGACAGTTGCTCCCATCGCGTACTGCGATTCAAAATAGCGGAAGTGCAAAGACGATTTTTCAACGTGGGCAAACTGCTCGTCCGTCAGATCGCAGGCAAGCGCGCTGTCCCAGAGCTCTATACATTTGTTTATTACCTCGAAATTGCTGAAACCGTTTACTTTCGGAGCGTAGAACACGGTCGGGTCCGTATAAACGGACGTGTGTCCGTTCCAAGCGGTAAGACCGGCTCTCAGCGACGTGGCGTTCATAAGATCTATATACTCGCGGATATAAACTCCGGCGTCGCCGTAGTAGTCCGTCATGAACTGATCCCACAGCTCATAATATTCTTCTTTTGTGATATCGGGATTCCACATAAGAGAGTTTATGAGATAATTGCGCAGCTCAACGAATTCTCCCGTCTCCGCCAAGTGATCGCCTTCCGTAAGAAGACCTATGCATCCGCATTCTTTGAGCGCCTGCATATTGTCCCACAAAACGTCAAGATTCGGACCTACGGAGCATACAGACGAGGCATGGTTGTACGAATAATCGTATACGGCAAACTTTTTGCACATCTGCGACCATTTTACCATATTTGCATACGATTTCCTGTTGTGCTCGCAGTTCGGGTCGTTCCACGCGTGGTTGAAGCAACTGCTGTCCATTCTGCACAGCACTATGACCACGTTGTCGCGCGGCTTTACGACGCTCGGGTCAGGCGCGATCGTCGTTTCTTTATATGCGTAGGTCATTATATCTATCTGTCTGTCCGGATATTTTTCGGCTACGGCGTCCGCAATGTCGTTTATGAACATCAGAAGCGAGCCCATGCAGGTGCCGCCCGCCGCTTCGTTTTTAGCCGTACATTCCGCGCAGTCGCAGAATTTGCCGCCGTCGTTCTGGTTTATATGGAACAGCGTTTTTGTCGGGTTTTTGTCTATCTGTTTGCAGACGCTCGAAAGCACCTGTTCGAAAACGGCGGGGTCGGACAGACACGGCTGTGCGCTCACGCCGTCGCCGGTCTTTGACAGCGATCCCAGGTTATGAGATCCGGCGTATTTAATGCTGGCGCTCTTTGTGCGGTTGGTGAAGCGCTGTATCTTCTGCTCGCACGCAAACGACCAGTTGTAGCGCCCCGGCAGAACGGGGTTATATATTGTCAACTGTCCCGCCGGTACGTTGTTTATGCCGTCGTCCCTTACGTACGTAAACGTATCCGAATAGAATCTTATGCCTAAATAATCCTGTAAAAAGTCATACACGCCGTTCTGCGTTCCGCGGCCTATTATGCCGGAAATGTAAAGGTTTCCGTTATCCTCTATCAACGCGTAGCCGTCGTCTTTGACTTGCTGCCGTGCGGCGATAATTTTTTCGTTATCCGCCGCGGTCTCGCCTATAAATACAGCGTGTTCAACAGTCTCGCTGTCGGAGATCAGAGGAAGCCTTATGCCGGACGCGAAGTCTATAAGTCTGATCATATCCTCCGCGGCTTTTTTGACGCCGGACAACGGCTCCGACGCTAAAACAACGGAGAATTCGGACAGCGGTACTCCGCCGATAGTTATATCGCCCGGCGTTTGCGGCGGCTCTTCCGTTTCCGCCGGCTCGCTTTCCGTACCGCTTGTCCCGGACATGGAGCTTACGGATCTGAACAGAGCGACGACGTCTTTGTTGTTGACTTCTTTGTCGCCGTTTATATCGTACATTGACTCGTCCTCGACCTTGTTTCCGCCGGAAACGTATCTGAACAGCGTCACGACGTCCTTGTTGTTTACCTCGTTGTCGCCGTTCAGATCGCCCGGTACGGACGCGGCGGATGTGACCGCGCAGGCGCCTACCGCAGCCGCCGTTACGAGTACGATGATTAGTGATATGATCTTTTTCATGCTCGAACCTCTTATTATGCAGAATTTATATTTTGTGAGTTGTTTTCGTTTTGTTTAATGAATCCGCTCCACGTTTTTATGCCGAATACGAGTATCAGAGCCGACGCGAGAGCAAGCACGATCCAGATAACGACGGTTATCGACCAGCCCGCGTTCTCCGCAACGGCGCCGAATGAGTAAATGGATATCGCGCTGCCTATGTAGATAAGCGAATTGAATATGCCGGAGACGGTGGACGCCCTGCCGTATTTTGCGAATTCCGTCGGCATCATTACCGAGAATATGTGGCAGAACGCCTCCATCAGAAGCGATATAAGGCACAGGCATATAACGCCGACGGCAAGCGGCAGACGGTTTGCAAGAAGCAGAAGAGCCGTCGGCACGCCGGTCAGAAGCATTATTATAATACCTATGACGGAATGGTTTTTGTGAAGCGGCTTTATATCAAGAAGCAAATTTGCAAAGAACACGCCGAAAAGTCCGGCGACGGGTATCGCGACAGCTAACAGAGTCGACAAAGCCTCCGTCGTATTGAAAGAATCGTGTAAAAACGACGGGACCCAGGTCTTCACACCCTCTTTGAGCATACCGTGAAAGACCGCCGGGACGGCGAAAACGAGAGCGCCGCTTATAACGAGCAGCGGCAAAACGGACGAGCCGCCTTTTTCCGATTTCTTTTCAAACACCGCGTCAACGACGGTCGGTGAAGAGAACGCGCGCTTTACGACGACCGCGAGCAAAACGCACGTCAGCGCCGCGCACGACGCCGCGATTATATACGGCGTGACTATGCCGAAATCGAAATACGCGCTTACCGCCGTCAGAAGATACGCCGTTATCATGCCGATACAGCGTGAGCTTGATATCGCTTTCATCGCTTTTATGCGCATTGACGGCGCTATCATGGATGACAGAAGCGCGACGATAGGCGCCCACAGCATGGACTCGAACCAGCCGTTCAGACACCAGACGAGCGCCATGAGCGGAGTTGACGGCGTGACGAATATCATTGCGATATTTGCCGCCACGGTGCCGCAGATGCCGACAGTCAGCATTTTTGAAGGCGATATCCTGTCCGCGAGAAATCCGTTTATAAGATGACCTATGCCGTAGGATATGAAATATCCGGAGCTTATGAGGCCCGCGTCCGACTGCGACAGAAGGCTCGCCCCGGTAAGATGCACGATCGCCGCCGGGTACGTGTTTCTCGTTATATACGCCGCCATATAGACTATCCAGCAGGCGACCGTCACCGCGCGGCTCGCGCCTGTTGACGTAAGAGCTTTTCGTGTTTTCATTTTAAAACAATTCTTTTTTATAGTGATAAATCAGGCGGCGCGTTATTTTACTTTGCAGACGCCCCCGCGGTTTATTATAACATCTTTATTTTATAAAGTCAACTAAA
Organism: Clostridiales bacterium; assembly: GCA_016280525.1. GTDB lineage: Bacteria > Bacillota > Clostridia > Oscillospirales > CAG-272 > UBA1248. The sequence continues at coordinate 833 of JAEEGW010000138.1, read as the reverse complement.
AAAGATAAAAAACAGTTGACATAAAAAAAAGCTTGTGGTATACTTGAAAACAGAAATATATTATTTCCAAAATAACAGGAGAAAAAGGATGAAAAAGCAAAAGAAAAAACTGTTTGTCGTATCAAACGCCCATCTTGACACACAATGGAACTGGACCATACAGGACACTATAAGAGACTGCGTCAAAAACACGCTTGAGCAAAACTTTGCTTTGTTTGAAAAGTATCCGAACTACGTCATGAACTTTGAGGGAGCTTTCAGATACAAGCTCGCAAAAGAGTATTACCCGGATCTGTACGAAAAAATGAAGGGATATATCAAAAAAGGCCGCTGGAACGTCGCCGGCAGCCAGTGGGACGCGTCCGATACGAACGTTCCGTCCTCGGAGGCTTTCATGCGCCAGATACTTTACGGAAACGGCTTTTTTGAATCCGAATTCGGCAAAAAGAGCGAGGATATTTTCTTAACGGACTGCTTCGGTTTCCGCTACTCGCTGCCGTCCATCGCCGCTCACATGGGCTTGAAAGGTTTCTCGACTCAGAAGCTCGTATGGGGCGTTGGTTCTCCTATTTACAACAAAGACGGCTCGGTCAGCCGTCCCATGCCGGACAAAGAAGCGCCGAGAATGGACCTGGGCAAATGGATAGGTCCGGACGGAAATTACGTTATAGGCTCGTTTTTGTGCGGCGACTATACGCTGCGATTTGAAAACGACGAGAAGAAGCGCCCGCTCCACGACAGGGAAGAGTATTTAGCACAGATAGAACACAACGAAAAATACACCGGCGTGCCGTCAAAAATGATGTATTTCGGCACCGGCGACTACGGCGGAT
>JAEEGW010000137.1 GCA_016280525.1 Clostridiales bacterium | reverse complement strand
TTTTGAAGGACCGCTCGACCTGCTCCTTTCACTCATTTACAAAAACAAGGTCGATATAATGGACATACCCATAACGCTTATATTCGAGCAGTATATGGAATACCTCGATCAGATGCGTGAAATGGATATGGATATAGCCGGCGAATTCATAGTTATGGCGTCCGAGCTGATGCTCATAAAAAGCCGTATGCTTTTGCCGCGTCCCGAGGGCGAGGAGCAGACGGAGGACCCGAGGACGAAGCTGGCAAACGCTCTTATCGAATACAAGCACGCGAAGGAAGTCGCCGAGGAGCTTGACGAGCTTGTGCATACGTACGGCGGCAGGCTGGCAAAGGACACGGAAGAGATACCTGCGGACGATTCTTTCATAGCCGAGCACAGCGTATTTCTGCTTCAGCGCGCGATGACGCGAATGCTTATAAACCGCGGAAAAGAAGAACTTTTGAAGCAGGAGGCTGAGAGGATCCAGCCTATAATCAAGCGGCGCGTCGTTCCCGTGGGCGAAAAGGTCATAACCGTACTGCGGCGTGTGGTACGGAAAAAGCGCTGCAGCTTTGAAAGCCTGTTTGACGGCTGCGCTTCCCGCTCCGAGCTTATAGCCACGTTTCTGGCGGTGCTCGAACTGCTGAAAGTCAACCGCATAAGCGTGTCGGAACCGGACGAGCAGGAAGAAATATACATATCCTTAAACGAAAACTACGTAAAACAACAGGAGGAAACGGGAGAAAGCCCCGAAAACTTCTCAGATGGAAATTAAAGAACTTGCCAGCACCATAGAAGCAATACTGTTCGCGGCGGGGTACCCGGTGGAGATAATCAAGCTTATGGAGACCACCGGCGCGGACAAAGATCAGTTTGAGGACGCGATAGGCGTTCTGAACGAAAAATACGGACCGGACAGCGGCGTAAGGCTCGTTTTCCTTGACGGAAGATATCAGCTCTGCACAAGCGAAAAATATCTGGACAGCGTGCGCGAGGCGCTCGGCATACGCCGCGGCGGCAACCTCTCCCGCGCCTCTCTTGAAGTGCTTGCCGTTATCGCGTACAATCAACCGACCACAAGATCGTTTATTGACCAGGTGCGCGGCGTGGACTGCTCTTACACAGTCACTTCCCTGCTCGAAAAGGGGCTTATAGAAGTATGCGGCAAGCTTGACGCGCCGGGCAGACCGTCCTTATACAGAACGTCGCCGGATTTTCTGCGCGTATTCGGTCTGTCGTCCGTACACGACCTGCCGCCGTTTGAAGTCTTTGACGAAAACGGGCAGGTGACCTTAAAACCTTTGTGATATGGTCGCGTTATATATAATAGGCGGCATACTTCTGTTTATCGTGCTTCTGTGTCTTTTGCCGGTCGGCATACGGATAAAATACGATAAGGATTTCAATTTATACGTAAGCGCCGGTTTTATTAAAATAAAAGTGATACCGGCAAAACAAAAGAAGATAAGGATATCCGATTATTCCGAGCGCAAGCTTGAAAGGCAGAGAAAAAAACAGCAGAAGAGGGACGCGAAAAAAGAAAAGAAAAAAGCGGCAGGCGCAAAAAAAGAAAAGAAAGACAGCGTGCTTGTCGCAAGGCTCAAAAATATTGACACCGCACCGGATATGATAGAGCAGCTGTACGATATGCTGATACTCGTATCGGACAAATTCGCAAAACGGCTGACCGTAAAGGCGTTTCAGCTTGACGCGATAATCGGCTCGGACAACGCGGCAAAGACCGCCATATTATACGGCGGCGCGTGCTCCGCCGCGGGCTGCATTTCCGCGTTTCTGGATCAGCATATGAGCCTTAAAAAAAGAAGCGGCGCGTCTATAAACGTTTCCCCGGACTTTTTATCGGAGAAAACGCTTGTTTACGCGGACGTTTCAATGACCGTCAGAGTAGGCGGTTTGTTTACATTCGTATTTGAAATAAGAGACGTGATCTCAGAAATATTAAAATTATTGCAGGAGGATACAGGCAATGGCTGAAAACAGCAACAGCTTCAACGACGCGTTGAAAACAGCGCTTAACAATCTGTCGGAAATAGCGGGGACGGATACCATAATAGGCGACCCGATGACCACGCAGAACGGTACGATGATAATACCGGTTTCAAAGGTCATGGTGGGCTTTGCGACGGGCGGCTCCGATTTCGTGGGCAAGCACTCCAAAGACACCAACGTCGCAAACAGCTTTTCCGGTGCGGGCGGCGGCGGTATAACCGTTTCACCGGTGGCGTTCCTCGTTATCTCGCCCGAAGGCGACGCGAAGATACTTAACGTCAACAACCCCATGGATTCAAACGCGGATCTCGGCACAAGCGTCGTTTCTCTGTTGAACAAGACTCCGACCATTATAGAAAAAGTCCGTTCCATTTTCAAAAAGAACAAGAAAGCCGCGGAAAAGGAAGAGCCGATAGAAGAGGTCGATCTGTCCGATACCGAGCCTTCAAAAGAAGTTGAGATCGAAATAGTGGAACAGCCGGAAGAAGCGGACGCTTCGGATGAAGAAAAAAGCGAATAAAACAAAATACCGCGCATAAAATATACGGATGATACCATCCGAGAGGTGTTTTATGCGCAAAGGTTTTATCGCCCTGATACTTGCCGTTGTTTTAAGCGTGCCCGTAATCGGCACGGACCGGAGCTTCCGCATATCGGCGGAGGCCGCCGTGCTCGTTGACGCGGAAGACGGCTTCGTGCTTTTTGCGCGCAACGCGGATCAGCGCATGCAGCCGGCAAGCATGACGAAGATAATGACCGCCATTGTAGTTATTGAAAACTGCGGTATGGACGAAAAAGTGACAGTCGGCGCAAAATGCGTCGGCGTCGAGGGCTCGTCCGCGTATCTTCATGCGGGCGAGATCTATACCGTGTCCGAGCTTTTGTACGCGCTTCTGCTTCAAAGCGCGAACGACGCGGCTGTCGCGCTCGCGTATCACACGTCGGGCAGCCTTGACGCGTTCGTATCTCTGATGAACGAAAAAGCAGGGGAGTTGGGACTTACCGGCACGCATTTTACAAATCCTCACGGGCTGGCGAACAAGGATCATTACGGCACCGCGCTCGATTATGCACGGCTTTTGTGCTGTTGTATGAAAGATCCGGTCTTCCGGCAGATAAGCGGGACCGTGCAGTACGTAATAAAGCCGGATGAAAACAGGCGCGGCAGATGCTTTACAAACCACAACAGGCTCTTATATACCTGTGACGGAGTTATCGGCGGCAAGACCGGATATACGACGTCAAGCGGAAGATGTCTTTGCTCGTATTATGAAAAAGACGGCGTATCGCTCTGCGCCGTGACTATGAACGCGCCGCGGGACTGGGCGGATCACGCCGCGCTGTACGAATACGGCGCGTCAAAGTATACGCGGATAACGCTTGATACGAAAGGCATCTATTCTCTTCACGTCGTGGGCGGCATAACGGATCATACCGAGTGTACCGTCGGCGAAAACGTCACGGTCACGGTCAGAGGCGGCGCGGATACGGTGGAAAAGACCGTATATATGCGTCGCTTTGAGTACGCTCCGGTCGAAGCCGGGCAGAAGATAGGCGAGCTCGTATTCAGTTCGGGCGGCAAAGTTATATACACGCATCCGCTTTACGCGGATTACAAAGCGGAAGCAGTTAAGGATCGTTTCAAATGGAAAAAATAAGGATACAAAAATATCTCTCCGACGCGGGAGTCGCGTCCCGCCGCGCCGCGGAAGCGGCGATCGCGGAAGGCAAGGTAAAGGTAAACGGCAGAGTCTGCGAGATAGGTCAGAAGGTGGACGACAGCGACGTTATCATTTACTGCGGCAAACGTATAAAAAGAATAAATAAGAAAAAAATATATATAATGCTGAACAAGCCGCGCGGATACGTTACGACGAACGCGGACGAGTCCGGCAGGAAATGCACCGCGGATCTCGTAGCCGATCTGGGCGAGCGCGTTTATCCGGTCGGCAGGCTTGACCGCGACTCCGAAGGACTGCTGATACTTACAAACGACGGCGAGCTTGCAAACAAGCTGATGCACCCGAGCCACGAGATACCTAAGATATACAACGTCCGCGTGCGCGGCTCGGTGAGCGACGAACAGCTCGATATCCTCCGCTCCCCGCTTGAGATAGACGGGTATAAAATAAAACCCGTGAACGTTGAGGTCGTCGGCGAAACGGAGGTCAGCACGCTACTGCGCTTCCGTCTCTACGAGGGCAGGAACCGTCAGATAAGAAAAATGTGCGAGCAGGCGGACCTGTACGTGTCACGCCTAACGCGCGTCGCGATAGGCGATATATCCATCGGCGACCTTAAGCCCGGCAAATATATCCACCTCACCCCCGCCCAGGTCGATTACCTGTCCAACAACGTGGGAAAAAGTGATAAAGACGAATAATAAACAATAAACCGCCTGAACATGGTGTCAGGCGGTAAATTTTTATATAAAATAAGCGCGCGGTGGTGCAGGGGGGGACACCCCGCACGCGGCTGACAAAGTAGGGGCGACCATTGGTCGTCCGCATAAAACAAATCAATGTAGGGGCGACCATTGGTCGTCCGCATAAAACAAATCAAAGTAGGGGCGACCATTGGTCGTCCGCTTTAAATAATAAAGAATAAAGAAGAAAGAATAAAGAATAAAAACCGGTGTCGGCTACGCCGACGAATATGGGTGGTCACCCACCCCTCACGGGAACCCCCATTGCTCACGATGTTCGCAACGGGGAACCCCTTTGCTCGGGCTACGCCCGAGAACCCCCCATACCCCCCGTCCCCTCCCAACATTCTTAGAATGAAGGGGCAGCGCGTCGGGCAGTGGGTGGGGCCGCCGACGGGCGCGGCTGAAGCCGCAAAAGCCCCGATAATAAATCGGGGGGATTGTGGGGGTTGGGGTGGATAGGGGGGAGGGGAACCCCAAGAGCGCCGGGACGGCGCACAGAATGTCGC
>JAEEGW010000136.1 GCA_016280525.1 Clostridiales bacterium | reverse complement strand
GGCTGTTACCAGATATATACGGAGGAGATTGTATGAAAAAGATAATATCTGTTATTTTACTTTTATCGTTTGTTCTCTGCCTTTTCGCCTGCAAGGAAACGGACACCGTAACGGAGACGGAAACGGAGACGGAGGAGGAAAGCTACGTACCGGTCGATATTTCGGATATAGTATCGCCTTTGTCGATAAACGGCGAGGAGGTGCCGTATTCGCTTTACAGATATTACTTCGCAGCCGTGAGATTCAGATACGACAGCGACGATCAGAGTTTCTGGGAAGATAACGACTACACGGACAAAATACGCGACGAGGTCATGCGTTATATACGCCGCAACTACGCGTTGTCGGAATGCGCTGAACAGTACGGCGTGGAGCTGACCGAGTCGGAAAAGCGGCAGGTGGAGCAGAAAGTAATGTCAGACCGTTTGCAGTACGCGGACGATAACGAGTATTACAGATCGCTTGACGGCAATTATCTGACCGAGGATACGTACAGATTTTTAGAAGAGCTGGCGAGCCTTGAGGACAAGCTGCTTTCATATCTTATAAGCGACGAGTCGGGTCCTAAAATAAACGACGATCCGGCGCTCATCAAAAGGTATATTGACAATTACGTTATAAGATGCGACCACATACTTATTTTAAACGACGACGGCGACGACAAAAACGAAAACGAAACGCTGATGAAAGAGCTGCACGAAAAGTTAAAGAACGGCGCGGATTTTGAAGAACTGAAAGAAAAATACAGCGAAGACGGCCAGACGAACGGAAACGACATAGGCTACTACATAGCGGAGGGCGATATTTCGCAGATATTATCCGACGCGGCGTTTGCGCTTGAGGTCGGTCAGATAAGCGACGTTATATACGCGCCGTACGGTTACCACATAGTAAAACGGCTTGAAAAAGACGAGAAGTATATAGAAGATAACCTTTCAACAACGTTTTTATCGTTTTATCAGTCGCACATGTTAAGCGAAATGCTGAAAAAGCTTATAGACAAGCAAAAGATAGTATACGACAACAGTTATTATACTTATACTCCGCAGACGCTGAAATAATTTTACCGTTAGTTTTAAAAAAATATTTGACAAAACTGATTTTTTATGATATACTGTATCAGAAATAAAGAAACGGAGGTATCAATTATGGCATACATTATCAATGACGAATGTCTGAGCTGCGGCGCCTGTGAGGCTGAGTGCCCCGTAGGAGCAATATCCCAGGGTGACGGCAAATACGTAATAGACCCCGAGAAGTGCATCGAATGCGGTGCCTGCGCCGGAGTCTGCCCCGTAGGAGCTCCCAATCCTGCAGAATAATAAAGCAGAAAAACAAAAATCGCCTTTTCAGGCGATTTTTTGTTTTGTTTAATTACACCGGAAAGCTAACGGTTATCGTCGTTCCGACGTCGGCTTCGCTTTCAAGCGTTATGTGCGCGTCGTGAAGCTGCGCGGCGTGTTTTACTATGGAAAGTCCGAGACCCGTGCCGGGTATGTCCTGTGAGCGCGCGCTGTCCACGCGGTAGAACCGCTCGAAAATGCGCTCGCGGTACTCCGCGGGGATGCCTATGCCGGTATCCTTGACCGTGATATCCGCGGTCTTTCCGGTGTTCTTCACCGTTACGGTCACTTCTCCGTCCGGCTTGTTGTATTTTACGGCGTTGTCACAGAGGTTGTAGATTATCTCGTCTATATAATTCGGTATGCCGCGGATGACGGCGCGGTCGCCTTCCAGCTTGAACGTCACGTTTTTCTTCTTTGCCGCGGAAGCAAGTCCGTCTATCACGTCCTCCGCCACCTCGTACAAGTCAACGTCTTCTTTTTCGGGCGGGACGGTCTGCTCGTCCAGGCGCGAAAGCTCGATAATATCGTTAATGAGCGATATAAGCCTTACGGATTCTCTGTAAATATCCCCGGCAAATTCCCTTGATTTGTCCGGCGGTACGAGATCCGCCATCATGAGCTCCGCAAAACCGGATATGGACGTAAGCGGCGTTTTAAGCTCGTGCGAGACGTTTGCGGAAAACTGCCGCCGCAGCTGTTCTCTCTGCACCGTTTCCGTAACGTCAAGCGCGAGTATAACGGCGCCTATGAGTTTTTCGTTGTAAATAACGGGATTCGCTATTACCTGATAGCATCTTTCATGCTGTTCGTAGTAGACCTCCGCGCGCTCGCCTCCGAGCGCTTTTTTAACGGCTTCCGAAACCGTCTTGTCTTCACACTCCGCAAGCGATTCTCCCGCCTCACAGCCGGGCAGAGTCGTCGCCGCGCCGGTGTTCGCGGTGAGCACGACGCCGTTTATATCGGTCAGAACGAAGCCTTCGCTCATATTTTCCGTAAGAACGGAGAATTCACGCTGTCTGCGCGTCAGTTCGTCTATCTGCTCTCTTATGGTAAGATTCTGTTCTCTTATCCTGTCGACGAGCGGCGCGAGCTCCTGATATACTTCCTGGCGCTCGTAGCTGTCTATATCTATAGCGTTTATCGGTTTCGTTATCTGTTTTGCGGCGCGCAGCGCGAAAATGCCGGAAAGCACGAGAACGAGCACCGTCATCCACAGTACGGGGCTGACGTTTACGAGCACGCTCCATATAACGGAAAGCGGCTTTGAGAGGCGCAGGACCGTGCCGTCCTCGCATTTGAGCGCGTAGTACATCGTATCCTTGCCGCTGCTTTCCGATTTTCTTATGCCGTACCCTTCGCCTTGCGATATGGCGTCGACGACTTCCGTGTAAATGCTCTGATTTGCTATGCCCGCGCCGAATTCGCTGTCAAAAAGCACTTCTCCGTTCTCCGCTATCCACGTTATGCGGCTCTCCGTATCGAGCGTGTCAAGATAACTCTCGCCTGCGTGCATGACGCCGTTTGCGGCGTATATCGCTTCCTGCTTAAGCGCTGAGTACGTTTCGTCCTTCATCTGCGAATACTGAAGACCCGCAAACAACGCGGAGCATAAAGCGAGTATTATTATGCCCATAATGAAAACGTATCTGAATATCTTACCTGTCATAGCCGTCACCTGCCATTCTGTAGCCTATACCGCGCACGGTCTCTATATAATCTCCCGCCTCGCCTAACTTGGAGCGCAGTGTGCGGATATGTACGTCAAGCGTGCGGTTTTCAAACTCCGCGTCAAGTCCCCATACTCTGTCCATTAACTGAGTGCGCGTCAGAACTATGCCTCTGTTCTCGCAGAAGAGGCACAGTAAAGAGAACTCTTTATACGTCAGATCTATCTGCTCTCCGTTTATCTTTATCTCGTGACGGTCGGGGCAAAGATACAGCGCGCCTATTTTGTATTCTTTTATGCCGACGTTTTTATCGTATCTGCGCAGAACGGCTCTGACGCGCGCTATAAGCTCCATCATACCGAATGGCTTTGAGATATAGTCGTCCGCTCCGCAGTCAAGTCCGGCAACGCGGTCAAACTCCGTGTTTTTCGCCGTGAGCATTATGACAGGCAAAGATTTCGTCCGTCCGGTGCGCCTTAGAGTTTTAAGCACGGACATCCCGTCTTCTTCCGGCAGCATTATGTCAAGCAGGATAAGATCGGGCAGCGTGCCGTTCATCTCGGTCCAGAACGACTTCGGCTCGGAAAAGCCCTTGACCTTGAAGCCCTGGCTCTCAAGCGCGTACATCACGAGCTTGCGTATGCTGTCGTCGTCTTCAAGTAAAAATATCATATCTTTTTACCTCAAACCTATCTTTATATTTCTATAATACCATAAATTTTCAAAAAGTAAAGAGATTTTACGTTGATTTAACATTTTTTCGGTTTCTAAATTAACCTTAGAATGAGAAAATAGAGTTGAAAAATATATAATGAGGTCAGAATATGGATGCTTTGATGATAGTAAAGCTTCTCGGGGGGATCGCTCTGTTCCTCTTCGGTATGAAGCTGATGGGCGACGGTATGAAAAGCGTTGCCGGAAACAAACTGGAGCTTATACTTTACAGGCTGTCAAACACGACGCCGAAGGGCGTGCT
>JAEEGW010000135.1 GCA_016280525.1 Clostridiales bacterium | reverse complement strand
TTTTTCATGCACCGCCGTAATATGCTTATCCGGTTTAACAACGGCAAGAACTGTCAATACGGATATATGGACTGCGCAGCTCGGTACCGCGGTGAACAACGCTTCCCGGGTAAGCTGCGATCTTTTGACGGTACAGGAACAGACCGTTATCGTATACGACGCCGCGGACGTCACGACGTTTGTTCTGAATTTTGAAGCGGCAGACGCGGTTGACGGCGTGCTTGAAATAGAGTGCGGGCAAGAGCTTGAGCTGACGGTAAACGGCAACGGAGCCGAATCGTATGACTGCCCGCTCGCAGCCGGCATAACGGCGGTCGAACTGAGCTGCCGCAGAACAGAAACCGAAACGGAAACGGAAACGGAAACCGAACCGGAGACTGAAACCGAACCCGAGACCGAGCTCGAAACGGAACCCGAGACCGAGCCCGAAACAGAGCCCGAAACGGAACCCGAGACCGAGCCCGAAACAGAGCCCGAAACCGAACCCGAGACCGAGCCCGAAACAGAGCCCGAAACCGAACCCGAGACCGAGCCCGAGACCGAACCCGAGACCGAACCCGAAACGGAACCGGAAACGGAACCCGAAACCGAACCCGAGACCGAACCGGAAACGGAACCCGAACCGGAACCGCAGAACATAGATCTGAGTTTTACGGTCACCTGGACGGAGATCACGTCCGGTGAAGAAACAGGCAAAACTCTTTCCGCCACGTTTATATTAAGAAGCACACCGGAGGAAGAAACACCGGACGAAGAAGAAATACCGGATGAAGAAGAGCCGGGCGAAGAGGAAACGCCGGACGTAACGATAACAAGCGAATTTGACTGGTACTGCCGCAGCATACCGATAACCGTTACGGTAAGCGGCAAAACGGTCATAAAATATTCAACTGCGGCTGACGAAGGGCCCGCAGGCTTCCCGCCGTTTACGAGATATGAAATAAACGAACAAAGCATGCTGCTTTATAACGGAGGCGTTATAGAAATCGACGAAGCGGCAACGGTCACGATAGATCTCTCAAAAGCTGCAGCTTCCGACCAGGTCCTGACGGACGACACGGCTATAACTATATCAGCCGGCACCTCTTTTGTAACGTTAAATGAAGTCACAGCGCCAAAGATAGTCGAAACAGATGGACCGTTCGTTTTGCTTGACAACAAAACGGTCAAAGTTTTAGACAATCTGTTTGAAGGCGTACAGCCGACCGTTACGGTACAGCGGCTGACGAAAGCAAACAACGATCTGATCTGGGAGCCGACGGAGCTCATAGTATCGCAGGTGCAGAACGGCGGCTTATCGATAAGCGGAAACAACGCCCCGGCGGGAACGTACAGAATAACGTTTTCATGGGAAAACGACGGCACGCCGTTTTACAGTCTTGACACGGTGTTCTACGTAAGACATCAGAGGACCGGTCAGGGCGGAGTAAACAGATAAAATCTTAAAAGAATATACCGGATCAAACAACAACAGGAGTGAGATAATGAAAAATAAAACACCGTTACTTAAAAAAACGCTTGCGCTTTTGCTTGCGCTTACGCTTATACTGCCCGCGGCTAACGTATTTGTCAGCGCCGCGGAAACAAGCGTGACGGCGGGCGAGCTTGTCGCAAACAATTACGATAGTCTTGCCGATAAAGAAAAAGCGATCCTGAGCTCCGGCCTGGTGATAGGAGGCGTTTATACTGTTCAAGCTCCGGACGGATCCGACAACACGGTAACCGTAGACCCCGACGAAAAGACCGTGGAAGCGGTCAGCATAGTAAAGGACGGCTTTACCTGGACCGCGGATTCCGCAAAAGTAGTATACGACGGCGGATCCGAGGATATAACGCTTACAGCGTCCGGGGACACCGCTTCCGGTACTTTTACGTACGACGGCAATCTTTACAGCGTTGACGTTACGTATAAAAGACCCCTGCAGGTGGACACCGGCGTGCAGGCGGTGCTGTTGAACGGTCCGTATTATTATTTAAAAGCTCTTTCAAATATTGAATATCTTGACGCCAACCAGACGAGATTCACGTACATATCCTCAACGTATAAATCCTCTATCCGGAGCCTGACGGACGGCACTCTGCCGGACGGCGCCGTTATCACCACGCCCGCAACGGTCGCAGCGGTAAACAGCCTTATAGGTCAGATAGACGACAATATCGCAAACGGCAACGGCAGTTTCCTTGACGTTGAGCTGATGCTGTTTGATTTCGAGTACGCGGACAGCGCGTCTCAGTACCTGTTCTATCACGGCGCGGAGATGAAAGCAAAAGTAATTGAAACGTACGGCTGCGTGAACACGATCTGCTCCGACACGTCCATCACCGATATGATAGATTCGTTCGGCAACAGACCGCCGAACGCTATCAGGACCCTGAAAAAAGCGATGACGGCGCTCAACAACTTGAAAAACGTCATGGCGGAAGCGACAAACGACGACTGGGCGGTACTGCAGCCCGAAAACGATCCGTTCATAAGCGGTCTTTCGACCTCGGACTATCAACTGCTTGACAGTCTGGCTGCAGCCGACGGTGACGCGGAATATCATACCGACGAGATAACAGAAACGCTTGACGCGGAAGCTGTCATAAGCGTACAGATAAACCGCCACAACGTTGTTATAAACGTTAACGCGGAAGTCATAGCGGAAGACTGCATAGATTCCACTGTGACGACGCCGCTTACCGAATACACCGCGACCGTCCGCTTAAACGACACAGCGGCCTCGGCTGACGTGCTTGCGGCGATAACCGCAAGCGGAATAGAAGCGCAGGCTCTTTC
>JAEEGW010000134.1 GCA_016280525.1 Clostridiales bacterium | reverse complement strand
TAAGAGTTGTAGGGGAGGGGTTTCCCCTCCCGCGGCATACCGCAAATAAAACCGGCTTATCCGTAGGGCGGGGGCTTGCTCCCGCCGTTTTAAAATAATTTCACTTTTTAATGTCAGCTTTTTCGTTTTCATTCGTCTAATAAACAGAAACTTCAAAGAGCTCGGGAGTTTAAAAAATGGATCAGGGCGCGGAAAACTACGCAAAATATCTGCACGGCGATAACGCCGGGCTTGAATGGCTCGTGCGTGAATACCGTCACGGACTTATACTGTACATAAACGGCATAGTCAAGGATATGTATACTGCGGAGGATCTGTGCGAGGACACGTTTTTCCGCCTTATAACAAAGAAACCGCGCTTTGATAACAGATCATCCTTTAAAACGTGGCTTTATAAGATCGGCAGAAATATAGCGTACGACGGGCTGAGGCGGCAGGGGCTTTTACAGCACGCCGATCTGTCCGAGGCGGACGCGGAGGCGGACCGTGCGTCGCTTGAAGCCGAGGTCGTAAAGACCGAGAGGCAAAGGGCGCTTTTAAAACAACTTCAGAACCTGCCGGACAGCGACAGAGAGCTTATATGGCTAACGTACTTTGAGGATATGAGCGCGGCGGAGGTCGCCCGGCTGACCGGCAAAACCGTCGCCGCGACGCAGAAAGCGCTTTCCAGAGCTCGGCAAAAACTGCGTATTATGATGAAAGAAGAGGGGTATGAAGATGAAAACGAATGAGCAGATGATAGAGGATCTTTTAAAAAGAAAAGAAGCGTATGACAAAAAGCGCGCGGCAAGCCGCAGACGCGCCGCGTTGATCTCAGCGGCTTTGGCGATAATTCTTATAGCGTCGTCTGTCCCGGTGATCGCCTTTGTCGCAAACAAAAAATCACCCGCGCCGGCAGAGGCGACGGAGGGAGTCGTTACGGAAGAATTAACCGTAACAAACGAGAATAATGATTTGAATGACAATACAGGAATAGTAACGGATACAAACGGATCGGAAACGGAAGAAGAGAAGACGGATGAAACGTCATACGAGCCGACAAAAGAAGAGATAATTGAATACGTAAACAGCATGATGAAACCGTATAAAAAAATTCATATATTTGCGATCAACGGTTTTTCTTGGCTGAAAGACGGAGACGTAAAGCTTACGCTTGAAGAACACGGCGTAAACTGCTGGATGACAAAAGGCGTAGATTTTTATAAAAGATATTATATTGAGCACAATTATGAAGGCAATTTATCAAAAGTTGGAGATAAAATGTTTTCATACGTGCCCTCGGTTTACTACGGCAAAAAAGAGCCGGGCGATATTCATGAATTTGATATTACAATAGTGTACGATCACGAAGCGAAATGCGAAAACGCGCTTTTGTATATTGAAGCGGACGGTGCGGAAATACTGTCAGACAACGTGATAAAAGCGGAGATAGTTGATTTCCCGGAAGAAGACGAATATAATTATCTGACGTATCATATAAAATACCGTTTTACCGACGGTCATGCGTTAGCGCGTTTTTATACTGTGGAATTTTATAATGAGGATAAAATAGCCAAAGCGGAAGAAATAATAAACAGCGGAGAGAAGCTGCTCATGCCTGAAAGAAGTCTTGGGCACACGGCAAAGATTATTGAAGAATTTTACGGATACAACATATACCCGTTAACGTTGTTTAAAATAAAAGATACGGTTTTCGCATGCCAGATCAAGAATGACCTTCAGTATATGTATGATCTTGCCGCGGTATGTTTCGGGGATATTGATGAGCACAATACGCCGTTTTATATGAAAGACCCGTATATGCAGGATTATTTTGAATGTCCGTGGTGCGTAAATAAACGTAAGGAGATAGAAGGAAAATAAAACAAAAAGCCGGGGCGACCCGGTTTTTGTTATGAATTATGAGCCGCTTCGCGGCATTATGATTTCGGCTTTGCCGAAAATTATGAGACGGCTGCGCCGCCGTTATGAGTTTGCTTTCGCAAACGTTTATATGAAAGGGTTGATCTTCCGGATTTAAAAAAAGTGATGACAAACGGCGGTTTTTATGGTATAATCATAAAAACCGTATTTTTTATTCAAAAAAATGAACCTTATGCCATTCAGAATTGTTTTACTTACGGATCCGAAAAACAGGGAGGCTTTTATGAGCGGCGCCGAATTGAACCGTATCCTTGAAGAATACGGCGGCAATATTTGCAGATTTTGCTACAGCTTGTGCAAAAACGAAAACGATGCCGACGATCTTTTTCAGGAAACGTGCTTAAAACTGCTTAAAAGTGATTTCAGGATTAAAAGCAGAGAGGAAACGTTGTCGTTCCTCTACAAAACGTGCCTTAACGCTTACCGCAACGCTTACCGGGCGGCGAAAAGACGCGGCGAGATGGAAATACACGGTGTAAGCAGTGAATACATAGAAAATATCCCTGACAAAAAAGCGGACGCTGAAACGTATGAAGAGCTTTACAGAGCCGTTGATACGCTGCCGTACAAATACAGGACCGTTATAACGCTTTCGTATTTTGAAGGCTTGTCTGAAAAAAACGTATCCGATATTTTAGGCGTCCCGCCCGGGACCGTAAAATCGCGCCTGTATAAAGCAAAACAACTTTTGAAAAAGGAGTTAATGAAAAATGAGAATAACTGATAAAGAGCTTGATACGCTTTTAAAAAGCGGTGAGGCTCATTCGTTTGACAAAAGATTCAATTTCCGAGGCGCACAGGAAAACACAGGAAAAAACAGCACGGTCAAGCGCTTCTCGCTCATTGCCGCCGCGCTGGCGATAATTCTTATAGCGTCGTCTGTCCCTGTAATAGCCCTTGTAACCGCAAACAAAAAAACACCCGCCCCGCCGGAGGTGATGGGGGAAGCGGTGACGGATGAACAAACGAAAACGGACGTCGCTGCCGCGACTGAGGATCAACCCGATCTTTTTGAAAATACGGAAACAAAAGCTGAAACGGCAGAGGACGGTTCGACCGCAACCGATAAAGATACAGAAACCGAAAATATCGTCGATACAAAGAAAATCGAAACAGACGAGATAACGGAAAATGATAATACCGAAGAATCGAAAGAAACGATGGACACCGTCATAACGGAAGAACAGACGACCGAGGCATCGCAAACAGAGACGGAGCCTATTGCGACCGAAGAAATTACGGAGGTCATTACGACCGACACAAGTGACGAAACAAAAGAGATGGTCAAAGGCGAAGACAAACCGCTGTCGCAGTCTTCATACGGCTTTATTACAGACCTTTTTGACAAAGATAAAGCAAACCCCGTTGTTCTTACCGAAAAAGATTACGGCAGGTCGAACTGGCTCAACAAGGATATAATAAGAAACTATCGCATCGACCTTCCCACAGACGGTCTGCCGGATGATTATAACTACAGCGGCGAATATGCCAACGTTGATTTTTACGGATATGCAAAAGAGTCGTCGGATGTATATGAGCTGGAATTAAAACTTATAAACACAAGTGACTGCGCGGGAAGTGAATATTTAGTGCGTATTGAATCCGATGATAACGTTGAAATAATATCAGATACAACAATAAGGTCTGAATTCCGCGTCCTTGACGATCCGGCGCTTATAACTAACGCAAACGAATTCATAACAGAACTGCCGTCACATCCCTCGGACTACGTATCGATACCCGTTAAATTCAGATTTACGGGCGACGCTAAATGGGTCGATTTCAAAGTTTATATATTCGTCAGAACACCTAACGGAACATTCGATCAGATAACACCGGCTGAGGAATATTTTGCAAACGGTTACAGTATATCCGATAAAGCTTTTCCTGACTGGAACGAGACAGATATAGTTTTACAGAGATTCCGCAGCGCTGCGACATCTCCTTATACCGTGCGGTTTATCGATATAAAAGGACTTGAATTTGTTCTTACGCCATATGAGCTATACTATACTGATCAAATATACGAAAGAGCCGCGCTGTATTTCGGCGATATTGATGAAAACGGTGTTCCG
>JAEEGW010000021.1 GCA_016280525.1 Clostridiales bacterium | reverse complement strand
TTCTCACCTTACTCCCCCTCAATATCGCCGGGCGGCGGACGGGCCTCGCCCGCGTGGAGGGCGGGCGGGGGGGGGGGGGGGGGCGGGGAGGGGACGGGAGGGGGGGAGAGAAAAAAGGGGGAGGGAGGGGGGGGGGGGGGGGGGGGGGAAAAGCCGGGGGGGCGGCCCCCCCGCGGGGGGGGGCGGGCGGGGGGGAGGGGAGAAAGGGGGGGGGGGGGGGGGGCGGGGATGGGACAGGGGAGCGGCCGCACCCCGCCGCCGGGGGGGGCGCGGCCGGGGAGGGGGGGGAGGGGGGGGGGGCGGGAGGCCCCGGGGGGGGTGGGAATCCCCCATAATTCGTCCCGAAGGGACACCTTACCTATTCACTATTCACTATTCACTCTTCACTCGGGAGGGGATAGGGGTTCCCCGACGCGAACTGGTGAGCGTTGGGGGTTCGCGTAAGACCCCTCCCCTACAACGGACGACCAACAATCGCCCCTACAACAAAAATGAGCCGGTACCGGCTCATTTTTGTTATATGTATCTGACTTTATTTCAGGTCTATTGCGTTATACGGTGCCACGTAAGACGCGGATATGCTTCCGTTCCCTATCGTACCGCAGGTGTTATAACCCCAAAGAACGAGCCAGCCGTCGGATTTAATCGCGGCGGAATAGTGCGTTCCTGCACCGCAGCCTATGCAGCCGTCCATGATATAGAACGGCGACGATTTTGTCTGAGCGTCCGTGCTTATCTGCTGATAGTTGTTAAGTCCGTAACCGTAGACCTTGCCGTCCGTTGAAAGCATAATGATATGCTCATCCTGTATATACGCTTCCTTCATACCGGTCGCGATCTTCGTCAACCCGCCGGAGGATTCGCCGGCGACAAACGAAGTCGTTGAGCGCCAGCCTGCATAATACAGGTTCGAATCGTTGTCTATCGCAAGGCAGTTGTGCTGTCCGGTGGAAACAAATTTGAATCCGTCGCCGAGCTTAAGCGGTGTCGTGAGCTTTTCATCCGCCGCAGCGCTGAATTTGTTCCAGCGGTTATCGCCCAGAACGTACAGCGCGCCGCTTTGCGTTATATACATGGTATGACGTCTGCCGGCTACCGCCGTTTTAACGTTTATTAAGAATCTCTGGAAGGTCGACACCGTTTTTCCGAAGTTGTTTGCGCCGAGCTGGCCGTACGAGTTATTGCCTATGCCGTACAGATCGCCGTTCTCCGCCAGGACGATAAAGTGGTCAAATCCGCAGGATATATCCTTTGCTTTGAATCCGAGGTCGACCTTTGCAAACGAGAACGTGTTGCCGCCTCTGCCGAGCTGGCCTCCGGAATTGTTGCCGGTGGTATATACGTCGCCCGACGCCGTGAGGACCGCGGTCATGGGAGCGTCGCTTTCCGTGCCGCCCATTGACGTTGCGACCTTGACTACGTCGGAAAATACGGGCACGGGTTTTGACAAAGTGTTTGATATGATGCCGAGCTGACCGTATTCGTTTGCGCCCCACGCGAACAGCACGCCGTCCGAATCCACGGCGAACACGGCGCGTGAGCCGGTGACGACAGACGGTGAATACATCTTGCCCGTCTTTTGCGTAAGCACAGTTATGTTGCAAGTTGTGTTGACGGAGAGCGTAAAGTCGGTATCGTTCAGCGTTCTGACGGTACCGTTTGCGTCCGTGCGCTTTATACCTATCAGCTCGTAACCGGATTTTAAGCTTACGGAAACGGATACGTTTCCAGATCCGGTGATCTTTCTTGCGTATCCCGAGCTGACGCCGCTGCCGTCGACCGAAACGGAAGCCGCCTCTTCGTCAAACGTTACCGTAAGCGACTTGGGCTGTATGTGGAAGAAGTCCTCCATATGAGCCAGAGCCTTTGCTTTGCGGTTGTTCATGAAGTATCTTATGCTGTTGATATGCGATTCAAACACGCTCGCGGAGCCGCCGTCGCCCGGCCAGCGGTTGTAATGCAGGGGCATTATATCCTTGATGTTTTCATACATCTCTTCGAGCATCGGTATGGCGACGGACGGATCGAATATCGTTTCCGCACATTCATAGAAGCGATCTATGAACCTGTTTTTGAAAGTCGCGTTCTGCAGCATTCTGTTCATCATCCTGCCGGCGACGGTGCCTTCCTGTATGGCGTAGGTGAACATATTCGTGTCTATGTTCGTTTCAAGTCCCACGCCCATATCCATGTCGCAGAATACAAAGCGCCATTTCGTATCGTGCTGTGTATCCTCCGGATTCTTGTTTCTCCATACCTTTATGTTGTTCCACGGCCAGTCTATGTTTGCAAGATACATCGAGCCGACGAAGAAATCTATCATATTGTCCGTGTCAAGACGCTCTTCAACGTACGCGAAGTACTGATCGTTTGAAAGGTCGTGCGTCTCTATATACGATACGAGTTCGTGGAACGGTATCTCGTCGCCCTCTTCGCCGTCATTTACGACGTATGGCACGTTTCCGTTGCCGCCCGTTGTAAGCGGTGACGGGGATTCAAGCATTACGAAATTCTCTTCCTTTATTCCAAAGTGGCTTTCAAAATATTTCGTGTCGTATCTTTCACGCGCGTTGTAAACGCCCCACAGCTCGCCGTTTATGAAAAGCAGTACGGGTCTGTAAGCCATTGTCGGAACGTTTAACGTACTGCAGAGCTTCTGCATATACGCGTCGCGCAGGTGCGAGTGGCTGGTGTCGTTTCCGGAGTTGCGCAGAAGTATGCGCTTGTATTCCGTAACGCCGTCTCTTGCCTGGCCCTGGAATATATCGTATTTCAGCTTTGACGGGTTGCCTACGTAATCCGGATTTGCGTCGGATTTGAAGTAGAACCTCATCGATTTGCAGTTGAAGCCCAAAGATCCGTTTCCGTTGAGCGCCATCTCCGTATACGATGCCGA
>JAEEGW010000003.1 GCA_016280525.1 Clostridiales bacterium | reverse complement strand
TGCGCGGGCGAGACAGAATACGATCACTACGGCGTAAAATACGTAAAAGCAAACGCCCCGGTCGAAAAGGCGGGCAAAGCCGTTACGGTGACAAGCGACGGACTTCTTGTGATATCGAACGAAAAAATAACCGACACGAACGTGCTCACGACACTGTACAGAGCGCTTTATTAAAAAACACTTCAAACGACGGCGGACAAATGACCGCGAAATTACCGCCGCCATGAACGAAAAACGGACCGCAGCCCGGGGCTGCGGTCCGTTTTTTTTATTCCGAAAAGTCGTTCATTCCCGTTATATCGAGCGCTTTTTTGTATTTTTCAAGGCTTATCACCGGATCGCCGCAGAGATACGTGTTGCGGTACGTTTCGCCGCCGTATTCCCATTCGATAAGATAAAACGCGTGATCTGTAAAATCGACGTAAGCCGCCGTTACACTTTCGTTGTTTTTAAGCGTTATAACGCCGTTTGCGATCTTTATTTTTCCGAAATCTTCGGGCGCGTCGGGAGAAAGTACGCCTATGCGGTAAACACGGTATTCACAGTCTGCGTCTTTCTGCAGGTCGTTTACGCCGCAGAGCCTTACGCACGTTTTGCCTTCACACTCCTCCGGTTCGTCGAACATGAAGCAGACCGGCTGCTGAGCGCGGCGTATGTAGTGATACGCGAGTTTTTTGCCGTAATAATAATCCACGACCGCGTCGGATATCTGCGGCCAGCCGTCGATCAGGTTCCACCAGATTATGCCCGTGCGCCGCCATTTCGACAGTCTGAACCGTTCGATAAAAAATTTCATCGCTTCCGCCTGCGATATCTGGCTCGCAAATGTAAAATCGGTCAGATCTTCCGGCACGCCGCCGAACAGCGTTTTTATCTGGTTTACCATAAGGGCGGTGCGGTATGCAAACGGCGCGTTTTCGCTTATCTCGGGCGAGGCGCCGTGTACGCGCCATTCGGCGTTCGACGTATATCTGCCCTCATTTTGCAGTATCTTTTCGTCGTACCAGTGATACAGGTTTTCTTCTGATATGAATTTTGAAAGCGACGACGGAGAGGGGCAGCCGTGATAACCGATCTCGCTTGCAAAATGGCAGACCGTGCTTTTATAATACTTTCCTTTATAGTAGTCGCGCGGCCCCCATATATGATCTTCTGATAACGCGCCGCAGCCGTCTCCTCCGCCCGATTCAAACCCCTCTTTGTCGATATACGGGGAGGAGGGAAGATACGGACGCGAAAAATCCTCGGCGTTCAGTATCTCCGGTATCACGCGCCGCGTTATAACGTTTCCGTTCGGGTCGAGCGTTACGCCGCTGCCGTACATATACGAGTAGTCGCATTCGTTATCTCCCGCCCAAAGCACGATACTCGCGTGATTGCGCAGACGTTTTACGGTCGCGCGCACCTCGACGCTTATCATCTCGTAAAAATCCTGCTCCTGAGGGTAAACTCCGCACGCCATTGCGAAATCCTGCCAGACCATTATACCGTACTCGTCGCACAGATCGAAAAATCTGTCGCTTTCGTAGACGTTGCCGCCCCAGCAGCGCACGCCGTTACAGCCGGAATCGAGCAAAAGCTCAAACGCACGGTCAAGCCGCTTGATATCGTTACAGTGGAACGCGTCGAGCGGTACCCAGTTGGTACCGAGATAGAATATCTTTTTGCCGTTTATCACAAAGCGGAACTCGCCGTTTCCGTCTTTGTCGGTCGTGCTCGTTCTGTCAAGGCGCACTGTGCGGATGCCGGCGCGCGTTTTATATTCGTCGACCGGCTCCCCGTTTTTGCACAGCGTTATTTTAACGTCGTAGAGCGACGGCTTGCCGTAATTTTTCGGATACCACAGCTTTGAGCGCGGCACGTGTATTTTCAGCGATCCGCAGACGCCGTAAATGCGGTTTTCGGCGTAAAACCGGCTGTCTTCGCATTCACCCTCGGCTCTTATCGAATAGTCTTTCCAGCCGCCGTTTGCAATATTTAGCGTGTAGCGCAGATATAAAAGCGAATCTCCGTTATCGACCGCTTTAACAGTATATATGAAAGCGTCGGCGATCGCGTCGTCGGTCTTGCTTACGATATAAGCGGAGCGCCATATACCGCCAGTAGGTATGCGCGGCATGATATCCCAGCCGCAAAGCGACGGCGCGCGCCTGATATACAGCATATCGGCAAGGTATTCGAGAGAAGCCGAATTCGCAGGCGTCGGGCGCAGTCTGCTCACGACAGACGCGGGTACTATATGAATGAATATCTCGTTATCTTCTTTCAGCGCGCTGTTCGGGACGTACAGCTCGAAAGGGATAAGCATATTGTCGGTCGTGGCGACAAAACTGCCGTTTATAAAAACGGCGGCAAACGTGTCTATCCCCTCAAAGCGCAGAAAGATCTTTTTACCCGTGACGGCGGGGAAACGGCGGTAATAGAAAAGATGCGTATCCTCGTAGTTTTGCAGATCGAGTATGTTTAACGAATAATAAGGATCGCCGGTCTTGCCGTTAAGATAAAGGTCTTCACCGAAAATACCGGGAACTTTCACCGACAGTTTTTCCGTAGGCGGCAGATCCGCCTCGCACTGCGGTTTTCTTTTAAGACTCGCATATTCGCGGTCACTCATATACGACAGCGTCCATTCGCCGTCAAGATCAAATAATATTTTATCCATCTTTTATCCGCCTTTTTTGCTTTATGATATGATTATAGCCCGCGGCGTCGGATAAAGCAATACCCATTATGCAAATTTTCGGAAAAATTACACTTTCCGCCGTGCTTTCTGCGTTGACAAATCATATCCGGGGTGTTATAATTTAATCGTAAAATATGTATTCCGGAGAGCAGAATGAAAAAAGAAGCGACGAAAGTGATAGACGAACTGACAGTTAGATATCCGTCCCTGTCGGTTTGCAAAGACGATATAACCAAACTTGCCGGCGCACTTATATCCTGCTGTAAAAACGGGGGCAAGCTGCTCGTTTGCGGCAACGGCGGCTCAGCCGCCGACGCACAGCATATAGTCGGCGAGCTTATGAAAGGTTTTTGCAGCAACAGACCTTTAAGCGATAACGAAAAAGCGGAATTTCAAAAATACGGCGACGACGGCGCCGTTCTCGCAGAGAAACTGCAGTCTCCGCTGCCTGCGATCTCGCTTTATAACGAAACGGCGCTTATCACCGCGTACTGTAACGACGCCGATCCGTCTTTGATATACGCCCAGCAGGTCTACGCGCTGGGAAAACCCGGCGATCTGCTGCTCTGCGTAAGCACATCCGGAAATTCGGAAAACGTATGCCTTGCCGTGCCCGCCGCGAAAGTGAAGGGGATGACGGTCGCCGCGCTGACGGGCAAAACCGGCGGAAAGCTGAAAAGCGTCTGCGATATATGTATAGCAGTACCGGAAACGGAAACGTATAAGGTCCAGGAGCTTCATCTTCCCGTTTATCACGCCGTATGCCTTTGCGCGGAAAAGGAATTTTTCGGGTAAACTGATGAAACTTATAGGGATCGATATAGGCGGAACTAAATGTTCCGTCGTCACGGGCGACGAAACGGGGCGCGTGACCGGTAAAACGAAAATAGAAACCAAAGGGTATAAGGAAACAATATCGCGTATCTTCGACGCCGTGCGCGCCGCTTCTCCGGCGGACGCCGTCGGTATAAGCTGCGGCGGACCGCTCGACGAAAAAAACGGGATAATACTGTCGCCGCCGAATCTTCCCGGAT
Organism: Clostridiales bacterium; assembly: GCA_016280525.1. Taxonomy (GTDB): domain Bacteria; phylum Bacillota; class Clostridia; order Oscillospirales; family CAG-272; genus UBA1248. The sequence goes on along the minus strand of JAEEGW010000003.1, from coordinate 3,691 downwards.
GGGACAATATCCCGATCTGCGATATGATCAAAAAGGAATTCGGTGTAAAGTGCGCGATCAAAAACGACGCGGACGCATGCGCTGTTGCGGAATGGAAATACGGCGCGGGAAAAGGCTGTGACAATATGGTGTTTCTGACGTTCGGCACCGGTATGGGCGCAGGACTGATCATAAACGGCGCGCCTTATTCCGGAGCTAACGGCAACGCCGGCGAGGCGGGGCATATAAGGCTTGCCTCAAAAGGCCCCGTCGGATATAACAAAGCCGGATCGTTCGAAGGCTTTTGCAGCGGCGGAGGGATAAAACAGCTCGGCGTGACCGCGGCAAAAAAGCTTTTATCGGCAGGATTGCCCGGACCTTTGTTTTGCAGAACACCGGATGAACTGCCGGATATAACCGCCAAAAGCATAGCCGATGCGGCGTATAAAGGCGATAAGACAGCTGTCGGTATATATAAAAAATCGGCGCGGTATCTCGGCGCGGGCATATCGGTAATTATCGATCTGCTGAATCCCGAGACTGTCGTTATAGGCGGCATTTATCCGCGATGCGAAGATCTTTTGCAAAGCGAAATGATGAAAGTGATAGAAAAAGAAGCTCTTTCGTTTTCCGCTTCCGTGTGCCGCGTTGTACCGGCTTATTTCGGGGACGGTATCGGCGACGTCGCCGCCCTGTCCGTCGCGGCTTGCTTTATGAATTGAATCTAAGGGATAAAAGAAAATGGAATACATCGCATCAACATATAGATTATCCAGCTCCTTTTTGATTTTACTTGTAAACAATCCGTATATTTCATTCAAAACCGCTTGAAAAATCTAATTATTTGAGGTATACTGACTGTACAAGGTCTTAATATGGAAACCATTCGTCTGATTCCGTCAGATTCATATTTCAATGGGATGCGTTGGTTGTTTCGTTTGGACAGTATTTCAAAGCAATGTTCCTCTTTATTGTCCTGTGATACTCTAATCGAAGAAAAGGCAAAATACAAAAGTAAAGGAGAAAGAATATGGAAAAATATGATTTTGCGCAGATCTTTAAAGTATTAAGCGGTAAGGCGGCAGCTTCGGGGGTGCTCGGCAACGCTGCAATTCAGGGAGATACGGCAAAATTGCTGTTGATAGCTCTCGGCGCGTTCGTATCGGCTACAATAATCTTTGCCGTGGCTGTGACCGTTATCTACGCTGTAAAAAGGAAGAAACTCAAAAAGACATTTGCAGAGCGTATGGAAGCCGCGGAAAGAACGGACAGAGAATTTGACGAAATATTAAAAACTTTGGAAGCGAAAATGCTCAATACAGACGAGAAAAAGGAGGAGAACGAATGATCATCTATCACACAAACCCCTGGAAGGGATACGGCAAGCAGAATTACTACTGGAACGAATACCGCCAGGAGGGCGATACCGTTGAAAAATACAAATGCCACCGCCAGAAATTCTTTGACGGTGACGAAAACAACTGGGAAACGGAAGAAGAGCTTTTGGAATCTTGGAACGTTAACGATACCGATATGCCGGAATGGCTGAGGCAATATCTTAAATAAAGGAGCGGAAAATGAATACAACAGATTACTTAGAACGGATACTCGACGAGATGGAAAGCGTTGGCGGCAATTGCCGGACCGCACTATTTCAAATATAAAGGTGAATGGCTTAACGAAATTCGTCGTAGATCTGGAAAATAATTAATAATTATGATACTACAATAATGAAACAGGCATACAAAATAAGAGAAATACGGCTGGAAGACAATTCGGCGGTGGAGGTTGTCATAAGAAGCTGTCTTATAGAATTCGGGGCAAATCACGCAGGGACAGCATGGGAGGACCCCGATTTGGGAAGATTTTCGGAGATATACTGCTCTGAAGGCAATAAATACTGGGTCGCGGTAGGCTCGGACGGCGAGATCGTCGGCGGTACGGGTATAGGTGCTCTTCCCGGATTTAGTGATATATGCGAGCTGCAGAAAATGTACTGTCTGCCAAATGCAAGAGGAACGGGCATAGCTCATAAACTTATGGACACCGCACTTGAATTCGCAAAGCGATACTATAAGAAATGTTATCTTGAGACCCTGCCGAACATGACTGCCGCACAGAAATTTTATGAAAAATACGGCTTTGTAAGAATCAACGAACCGTTAGGCGACACCGGTCATTTTGAGTGCGACGTGCGTTATATCAAGGAGTTGTAAGCATATATAAACGGGGCAAATAAAGGAACGGAATAATATGATAGAAATAAAACTGATAGACGAAACGCGAAAAAACGATATAAATATACCGAACGAGCCGTTTTCGCTGTCCGGAAAAATGATACCGATATACGACGGACAGCAGTGGGATTATACGGTTACAAAAAACGGTACGATATTCGAAATGTGCTTTCCCGACGAGAATTATGACTATGATAAAATGTCGGATAACAGCGTATTCATAGGCGCGTACGACGGTGAAAAATGTATAGGTCTTGCTATAATGCAGAAGGCGTTTTTCAAGTATATGTACCTTATGGATTTAAAAGTCAATAAAGAGTATCGCAGGCGAGGCACAGCAAAGAAGCTGATAGAGGCGGCAGAAAAAGTCGCCGCCGGAAACGGTTACCGCGGTATATACACAACAGGCCAGGATAATAATATCGGCGCATGCCTGTTTTATATCAAATGCGGCTTCCGCATCGGCGGAATAGATACAGAAGTATATAATGGAACGAAACAAGAGGGAAAAACAGATATTGTTTTTTATCTTGACAGCTGAAACACGTGGTTATAAGAAAAAAAGGCGGTAAGGCGGTGAGCGTATGATCGACGACGGGAACAGAATATACGTGGCAATAGACCTGAAGTCTTTTTACGCGTCCGTCGAATGTGCTGCGCGCGGAAGAAATCCGCTTACGACAAATCTCGTCGTAGCGGACGAGAGCCGCACGGCAAAGACGATATGCCTTGCCGTCTCGCCTTCGCTTAAATCGTACGGCATATCCGGCAGGGCGAGGCTGTTTGAGGCGATACAGCGGGTAAACGAAGTCAATAAACAAAGAAAACAGGCTCTGCACGGCAGGCCTTTTTCCGGTAAATCGGATGATTTTAACGCTCTGCGCGCCGATCCGACGCTTGAAATCGACTTTATAAAAGCGCCGCCGAGGATGGCTGAGTACATGAAAGTAAGCGGGCAGATATATTCGATCTATTTAAATCACGTTTCGCCCGACGATATTTTCGCCTATTCCGTTGACGAGGTGTTTATCGACGCGACGCCGTATTTGAAAAGAGATAAAATAACGGCGCACGAGTTTACGATGCGGCTTATAAAGGACGTTTTGGATCAGACCGGCATCACCGCGACGGCGGGAATCGGAACGAATATGTTTCTGGCGAAAGTCGCAATGGACGTCACGGCAAAGCATATGAAAGCGGATAAAGACGGCGTGAGGATCGCCGAACTTGACGTGATGAGCTTCCGCCGGCAGTTATGGGATCACAAACCTATAACGGATATATGGCGCATAGGCGCGGGCATCGCAAAACGGCTTGAAAATATGGGCATTTATACGCTTGGCGACATTGCGCTGTGTTCCGTTGACAGCGAGGAAAAGCTTTATAAAGAATTCGGCGTGAACGCGGAGCTTCTGATAAATCACGCGTGGGGCTGGGAGCCTACGACGATAGCCGACGTCAAATCGTACAAACCG
>JAEEGW010000133.1 GCA_016280525.1 Clostridiales bacterium | reverse complement strand
GCAGTTCAAACACTTTTTCTTTTTTGTCCGCCGCGTTATAAAAGCTGAATATGCGTATCTTATCACATTCAAATATACCGCAAAGCTCGCAGAGATGCCTGAGCTGCGCAAACAAAGCGTCCTTTGAAAAGCCGTCGTTTAAAGACACTTTTCCGTAAGGCGAGCCGAGCGACCAGACTTTTACGCCGCTTTTATCAAGCTCATTTTTTATTCTTTCCGCATCCTCGGCCGTTATGTTTGCGACGCCTGTGCCGTCAACTCCGCGCAGCTCGGTGTAATATATGCCGTTTCTTGTAAGCGCTTTTATCTGGCCTGAAAGCGAGGGCGACGCTTCGTCGGAAAACGCGCACAGTTTTATCATATCATTTTACCTCCGGCGCGCTCCAATCGTAAGCCTTTCCGGGATCTTTGAACGGAAGTCTGAACATACGCTTATCTATCTGATCGCCGTATTTTTCATGGCATATAACGTTGACCAGCATCTCTACGTCCTCGATCCTGTGTCCGTGGACCCCGCGTCTGTAATACCAGAAGAGCCTGTCGCCGACGCCGAGATAATCATATACCTCCTTCGCCGCGACGGTCGTTTGATACGAGCCCACCGGATTGCCCCAGATATCGCCCGCGGCTTCCGAGATAAAAAGCGTTCTCGGCGCTGTCATAGCCTTCAGAAAATGCGTGTCGAACGGAAGCTTTTCCTCGCACTTGCGGTATTCCTCCATACCTTCTCCCATCCAGAACCCGAAAGAGCGCATCAGATCGTCCAGCGTTTCGCTTCTCGATTCGGCTATGCCGCCCGGCTCCTCCTCGCCTCTCATATGTACGCGGTAGCATCCGCAGGCGCCGGCGCACGTCTCGTTGGGATTTACGATTCTCGCGCGTTTGTCTATCGCACCGGCGAGCGCCGCGGTCTTGCCGCCGCGCGAATGCCCGGTGAACGCTATGAAGTCCATGTCAACGGGGATATCCAGCTTTTCAAGCGCGTCGACACAGCGGCTGTAGCCCCACGCCCAGGCGCCGAGAGCGCCGAATGTATATTCGGGATATACGTTATACAGCGCGCCTTTTCTTCTGCCCTCCGTATTTATATCGTGCGCAAGCTCCGTGCGGTCAAACAATACCCAGCCGACTCCTTTATCAAGAGCCGTGTTTAAAAATTCACGGTCCATATAGTACATCCAGCACATATCCCCGTCTACTATTACGGGAAATTTGCCGTCGTGCTTTTCCGGCAGCAGTATCTGCATACGGAAAGAAATCTGTTTTTGCTTAGTTCCGGCGTGTATGATATAACCGCGGCAGGCGGCCGACCAGTCAAGCAGCGTTTCCAGCTCAAAAAACTCGGGCGCGGGCGGCATGGTGCCGTACTGAAGCTCGATCGCCGTTTTATACATCTCTTCTCTTCGTTTTTCCCATTCGCCGGGCGACGATATGCGTCTGCCGCAGTCCAGCATAAACGGATCCGGCAGTTTGCCGAGCAGCTTATATTCCGTTGTTTTAAGCGTATTTTCGTTTATTATATCCATAACCCACCCCTAAAAAATTTCTTTCAACAGCGAGGCGGCGGTAATAAGATCGCTTTCAAAATCCGCGCTCCATCTGCATTCAAGCGAGATACGCCTGTCGTATCCTGCTTTTTTGAGTTTTTCCGCCCACTTTTGCAGAGTTTCTCTGTCCTCTTGTCCCGGCGCCGCTCTGTCGTCGTTTGCGCGCGCTAAATGAACGTGGCGCGGCTCGCCCTCTCTCAGATCATCGAATACGGAAAGATCCTCTCCGTTTTTGTAAAAATGGTAAAAGTCAACAAGACAGCCGAGCGATTTTATATCCGCGGCGCGGCAAAGGCGCAAGCCCTCTTCAAACGTGTTTATAATATCCGTTTCTTCCTTGCAAAGCGGCTCAAGTATGAGCTCAACGCCGTATGCTCCGGCAAGCTCCGCTATCTGAGACAAGATATACGCAAAGCGCTTTTCAGTTTCCGCCTTGTCTTTGCCTTCTGGAGTTTTTCTCAGCCAGCCGCAGCCTAAAACGCAGTACTGCCCGTCTAAAATATTCGCGGTCTCGAAATTGACTTTTGAATAATCAAGCACCGTTTCAAGCGCGTCGTTATAAAGCGAGATACCGGAGCCGAAAAAGCCGTTGAAACCGTCTATATATAAACCGTTTTCAGCCGCTTTTTGCTTTATTTCACGCAATTCCGCGTCGCTTTTGCCGTGCAGATACGCCATTGATATCTCCGCGTAGTCGAGCCCCGCTTTTTTTGCCGGGACAAAATTGTCCGGCACGCAGCACACACCGAATTTCATTATTTGCCCTTTGCTTTCTTCTGTACTATAAGCACCGCGACGACCGCCGTTACGGCTACGCCTATGCAGATACCGGCGATCATCCATTTTGCGCCGCCGCCTTTGCTTTCCGTGCTCTTCTCTTCCGTCTCTGCTTCAGCTTTGGTCTCCGTTTTTTCGGGGTCCGTCTCCGTTTTTTCGGTCTGCGTCTCGAAAGTCTCCTCTTCCGTCAGCGCTTCGGTTCCTTCTTCGGTCTCTTCTTCCGAGGTTTGCTCCTGTGTTTCTTCCGTAGTTTCTTCCGTTATCTCTTCCGTGGTCTCCTCCGCGGTGGTCTGCTCCGTATACGATTCGAGTTTGAATACCGAGCCGTCGTATATTACCTTTGACGTCCACGCCGCGATGAACTTTTCGCCGCCCTCCGTATAGCCTTCAAGGTCTATCCTGTACGTGCCGGGCTCGAAAATAAGCGTGGTCAGGCTTATGCCGTTGCGCGCCGGGGTATATCCGCCGTTAACGCCTATCCAGTAATCTTTTGCTTTTTCGTAATTGTCCCAGGTGAGCGTGCCGTCCGCGTCTACTTTGACGCCTTTGATCAGCCCGTCGCCGTAGTCTTCGTCATCCGCCGCGCAGGTGATATGCATCACGGATAAAGCGAGCGTGCAGATAAGTAAAACAGCAAATACTTTTTTCATTTTTATGCCTCCGTCAAATAAGCTCTTTTAACGCCGTGCGGGTATGGCCGGCAAAACCCGTAACAGTCTCCGCTTCAAGCATTGAGCGGATAATAGCTTCTTCCACGCATTCCGTAGCCGCGCGGAAGACCGGCTCAAGCTGATTGTCGTTCAATATTTTATGATCCCATACCGGTTCGTACATTTTCATCCTGTTCGCCGTGGTAAAGGCGACGACGACTTCTCCGCTCTCGCCCTCCGTCACCGCTCCCGTACGCGCAAGACCGCTCTGCGCCCTGTGCGTTACGCGGGTGAGCTGACGCGAGCTTAAAGGCGCGTCCGTTGCGATTATCATTATGCACGAGCCTTTTGCTTCCTCCGGTTCGCCCGCCAGTCTCGCTCCGACACGTTCTCCGCATATCGTAAGATCGCAGAGCGTGCCGAAATTCGTCATTACGAGTGCGCCGAGAGTATATTTTTCTCCGTTCCGCTCAAACACGCGTGAAGCCGATCCTATACCGCCCTTGAGCCAGTAACAGCTCATACCGCGTCCGGCGCCGACTGCGCCCAGTTTAAAATCCTCGCCTGCGTTTTCCAACGCGAAGAAAACGTGCTCGTCCTTTACCGCAAGCGCCTGCGTGTCGTTTAAAAATCCGTCGTTGCATTCAAGGATGACCGGGTTTACGGAGCATTCCGTGCGTCCGATGCCCGGGTTTCTCTGCACCATATATTTCACACACGCGGAAAACGCGTTTCCGACGCTGAGCGTATTCGTTAAGATAAGCGGCGTTTCTATGCTGCCGAGCTCCTGTATCTGCATAAGTCCCGCGCTTTTGCCGAAGCCGTTTACAACGTGCGCAGCGGCGGGGCATTTATCGTGAAATATATCTCCCTGATGCGGAAGTATCGCCGTGACTCCGGTCTGTATAACGCCGTCAGATAACGTGCAGTGACCGACGGTGACGCCCGATACGTCCGTTATAAGATTTCTTTTGCCTTTCTGCATTATACCGAATTTAAGGTCTGAATATTTCATAACGTCTCCTGTTTAAGTTTTATTTATTTTTCTTCTTGCTATGCGGTAAAAGTCACCGTCTTTTATCTCGTCCTTGAGCGCGAGTTTAAGCGGCTGCTCTCCTTCAAAAATACCTACACATATATCGTATTCGCCCTCCGGCACGCCGCGCAGATCGAGTTTGGCGCTGTACGTTTTTGATTCTTCGCTGCACAGTTCATCGACGGTTTTGTCAGTCGGTATCACTTTGCAGAAGCCGTCGGCTCCTTTGAGCGCGAAAACTATGCGGTGATCTCTGTAAGCCTTTGACCAGCCTTTGTTCTTGACCGTTACGTAAACGCTGTTGTGCGCCGTGTCGTTAAGCTCGGGTATGACTGCGTTGTCAATGAAATACCAGTAACCGAGACGGTTGGCGCAGTATTCGGCAAGCCATTTGTCGCTCTTGTAGAATATATCGGGATAACCGTGGAAGCCGGCGTAGCTCATGCACGTGTTTTTCAGCGATTCGACTACGGTCAGACCGTTTCTGTAAAAGTCCTCGTAACGCGGGTGTATATACGCATAATGCGCAAATTCCATAACGGACGGCGCGTTTTTGCAAAGCTTCTGAAACGCCCACGGCGCGCGCAGAGTGTCGTAGCCGTTGACTACCGAATAATAGTCGCAGCAGAGCGAATCGTCCTGCAGGCCGAGCCCGCGCTCGTACGCGTAGTCAAGTATTTCCTGACATTCATCCCCGTGCGCAATCCTGCCGGCTATATGGTCGTCGTTTAAAATAACGAACTTGTCCGGGAAGTATTTGCAGTGCAGGTCTATATGCTTTTTGATCGTTTCAACTGGATAAATCACGCTGTCGCCCTCTACCGTGTGGCCTTCGCCCCAAGTGCCGTAGGTGCCTATGTCAACGAGCTCTATCCGATCGTCGTTATTGTACTTTTCGCCGAATTTCTCCATGAATTTTTCAAGATACGACAAAAAGACAGGATCGGAATAGTCCGGCTGTATTTTGTCCCCGCCTATGCGGTAGCATTTTGCGCCTTTTTTGAAAACGTATTCCGGT
>JAEEGW010000132.1 GCA_016280525.1 Clostridiales bacterium | reverse complement strand
TGGATATCACCGTTACAACGGGACTTGTTCTTGATTTTTGCGAAGCATAAGTGCAGATTTCATTCTTGGTGCTTCGCAAAACCGCTTGCGGTACCCGAAGAAATCTGCGCGCCGCTGTCGCGACTGTACTTGATTTCTTTCGACCGCTGCGCTTTCCTCGCCTTGCTTCATCCGCCACCGGCGGCGCAAGACTCGTCAACAGTCACCGCTAAAAACAGATCCGTTTGCGGTGCCCGAAAAAATCTGCGCGTCGCTGTCGCGACTGTGCTTGATTTTTTTCGACCGCTGCACTTTCCTCGCCTTGCTTCATCCGCCCCCGGCGGCGCAAGGCTCGTCAACCCCCGGAGCGTTTTCTTAACGCTGCTTCAAGTCACGTTTATGAGTGGATATCACCGTTACAACGGGACTTGTTCTTGGTTTTTGCAAGGCAATTTGTTCAGACTTCATTCCTGTGTGCCTTGCAAAAACCTTCGGTCACCGCTAAAAACGCTCCCCCGGAGCGTTTTCTTAACGCTGCTTCAAGTCCCGTTTATGAAGTTGGATAAATACAAAAGGACGCTGTCAGCGTCCTTTTGTATTTATGCGAGAAACGGGACTTGAACCCGTACGGTGTGAACCACACGCCCCTCAAACGTGCGCGTCTGCCAGTTCCGCCACTCTCGCATATTTGCCCCGCTTTTTTCAAGCGGCGGATTCTATTATACATATTTTTTTTCATTTGTCAAGTAGTTTTATGAAAAAAATAAGCGCATGGCGTAAAAAATACGTTATGCTTGACAAATACATATTTTAGTGCTATTCTATAATCAGAAAAACAAAGAGGTGAGTGTTATGAAAATCTGCGCAAGTACGTACAGCTACGGTCGATACGGTAAAAACGGCATTGATTTTATGATAGACAAAGCCGCGGAGCTCGGGTTTGACGGTATTGAGATAGTTGAAGGAACGTTTGAAGGCTCGGCTGACATAAAGACCGCGGAGGCGGTCAGGACAAAATGCGAGGAAAAAGGGCTTGCCGTCGCTTCGCTCTGCACCGGAGCGGATCTGCTCTACGGCGATCCGGCGGAGCAGACGAAACGCCTGTGCGCGTTGGCCGACGCGACGGCGGCGTACGGCGCGTACGTTATGCGTCACGACGTCTGCTACGGCTTCCGCGGAGAGAAAACGCACAGAAGCTACGACGACGCAATAATAAAGATCGCGCCCGTCTGCCGCGCGGTCACGGAATACGCGCAGAGCATCGGCGTTGTGACTTGCACGGAAAATCACGGCTTCTTTTCGCAGGACAGCGCCCGCGTTGAAAAGCTGATAAACGCGGTGGGACACGAAAATTTCGGCGCGCTTGTTGATATCGGCAATTTCATGTGCGCGGACGAGGACCCGAATTTTGCCGTTGGCGTCATGAGCGGCTACGCCCGCCACGTCCATGCAAAGGATTTTTATCTCAAATCCGGCTGCGAGATCGATCCGGGCGCGGGGTGGTTCAGATCTCGCGCGGGCAATTATCTGAAAGGTACGATAATAGGTCACGGCGACGCGCACGCGGCGCAGAGCCTGGGGATCCTTAAAAGATCCGGCTACGACGGCTGGATATCCGTTGAATTTGAAGGAATGGAAGACAATCTTACGGGGTTGCAGCTCGGACTTGAAAACGTAAAGAGATTCTGGGAGATGTTTTGATGAACAACAACGACGAAATAAAAAGACGCGACGCGGAGCAGGAGGCGATAGTCCGCGCTCTTGACGCGAAAAAACGGAAAAGAATACTGATAAAGGTCATCGTATGGGTGTGCGTCGCCCTGGCGCTTCTGACCGTACTTTGGCTCGTTTTGAAAAACTGCTCCGGAAAAGGCGAGCAGAAATCGTATTCGTTCGATCCGCTTTCGCAGGATTACGGCGCGGGCTTCTACGAGCAGGCGCTTGATTTTGACATTTTCACGGACGAAATCTACGCGGATAAGGACATCGGCGTAAGATTTTACGCGGACAACGTGGAAGAGTATTTTCTGCCGGAGGACAGAGACGGCGCGACGAGCCAGCAGAAGCTGTTTATAGATTATTTCAACGCCGCGATACACGGCGACGGCAAAACGCTGAATACTCTTTTCACAAACGAGTATTTTGAAAACGCGGGCAGACCGATAAAGAGATATCCCGATAAATTCCAGATGCAGAAGATCTACGCCATAAGAGTTGAAAAAACCGGCGTGTCAAAAACGGAAGGCACTATGGAAGGCACGATGATATACGAGCAGTACAGGGTGTCGTTCATAATCAAGGACAACAACGGCAAATTCCGCCCCGATCTGCCCGAGGAGGAGAGCAGCATACCGCTTATATATGACGTCATAACCGTGCAGGGAGAATCAAAGATCAACCGGATATCGGAGATCGTTTATAATAAATGATGAATTAAGAATTCAGAATTAAGAATTCAGACGCCGACCCATACTGAATTCTTAATTCTTAATTCTGCATTGGTCCGCATAATTTACAAAATATTTAAAAATATTTATATAACCCCCTTTACAAACGCGGGTTTTTAGTGTATAATACATTTCCGGTATGAGTTTTTTTACCGTACGCTTGGTTTTCGGGTAAGCGATCACCCGCCGATGGCTCGGTGTACGGAATATTATTATGAAAGGTGAAAATAAAATGACCAAGGAAAAAAAGCAGGAAATAATCGCCGCTTACAAAACTCACGAGAGCGATACCGGTTCGCCCGAGGTACAGATAGCTATTCTTACTACCCGTATCAACGAGCTGACCGAGCATCTCAAGGTCAACAAACACGACCATCACAGCAGACGCGGTCTTCTTAAAATGGTCGGTCATCGCCGCAACCTCCTCGGATACCTCAAAGAAAAGGATATCGAGCGTTACAGAGCGATAATAGACAAACTGGGACTCAGAAAGTAATTTATATGTCCGTCTCTTCTCATACCGGGAGACGGGCGCATTCGGAGAGCTTCCGAAGGATCGGGAGTTCTCCGATTTTTACGAAAATAACGGAGAATCTTAAGTGTAGCAGTTACTTTTGCGCCGGGACGCCCCGACTTGAAAGTAAGTGTTATACCTAAGTATCTCCGTAAAAAATAAAAAAAGGAGATAGAAAAAATGTTTGAAAACTACAGAGTATTCAATTACGAGCTTGCCGGCAGACCTTTAACGATAGAGACCGGCAAGATGGCGGGACTTGCAAACGGCTCCTGCCTTGTCCGCTACGGCGACACCTGCATACTTGCCTGCGCGACCGCGTCCGCAAGACCGAGAGACGGCATCGACTACATGCCGCTGTCCGTTGACTTTGAGGAAAGACTTTATTCCGTGGGCAGAATCCCCGGCGGTTACTTCCGCCGTGAAGGCAAGCCGACCGAGAAGGCCATACTCACCTCCCGCGTGATAGACAGACCTATCCGCCCGCTTTTCCCGAAGGATCTGAGAAACGACATCAACCTGAGCATGACCGTTTTGGCGGTAGACCACGATAACAGCCCCGAGATCGCAGCTATGATCGGCGCTTCCATCGCCATATCCATTTCGGATATTCCGTGGAACGGACCGATAGGCGGCGTTTTCGTAGGTATGGTAGACGGCAAATTCATCATCAACCCGAACGCGGAGCAGAGAGAGAGAAGCGATCTTGAACTGACCGTCGCCGGAACTGCCGAAAAGGT
>JAEEGW010000131.1 GCA_016280525.1 Clostridiales bacterium | reverse complement strand
TTCAAAGTTTTTTCCGGTTTCTTATCCAAAGTCACCTTCAACCCGCTCTCACGGCCTCTTTATGACCAGCCTCGCACTCCCCCGGACGCAGGTCTTCCCCTCCGCCCTCCACCGGAGCGCCTGTCTAATATATCACTTTTTGCCTCCTTTGTCAACCACCTTTTTCCATTTCTTTTGGCTTTCTTACACTCTGCCGGGCGTTTCGTAATTGCCGTCGTTTTATTTAACTAAATTCAACTCAATAAAGAAAAATTCACTACGGCATATTGCTATTTGTCTTCGGATATGTTATACTTATTATATGATACTTGACACGGGAAGGATATAACTACGAGGTTATATTCGCCGCGGGAAGGTTACAACTGCGAGGAAAAAGAATAATGTATATAAAAGATAAGCGGCTTGATCTTGTCGTCGATATGTATGGCTGTCCGAACAGGTGTCTTCACTGCTGGCTCGGTCATTCGCCGAATATCAGAATGGATACCGGCGCCGATGAATTCATAGTCGGCTGTTTTGAGCCGTATTTTGATAAGATCGCATTTTACAGCTGGGCGCGCGAGCCGGACTACTGTGACGGTTATAAACAGCGGTGGGAAAAGGATATTGCGCTGTCTAAAAACGCACGCCCGCAGAGATTTGAGCTTGCGAGCTTTTACCGGATAGTAAGAGACAAGGAATACATACCGTTTCTGCTTGATAACGGCGTGAAAAAGGTTCAGCTTTCGTTTTTCGGTTTAAAAGACACCCAGGACAGATACGTCGGCAGACGCGGAGCTTATGAAGAAGTGATGAAAGCGACGGAGCTTTTGACAGACGGCGGCATAATACCGCGCTGGCAGTGCTTTATAAATGAAGAAAACAAAGACGAGATAGTTGAAATTTATAAGATCGCGCAAAGCATACGTCAGAACAGATGCCCGGAGCTTGAATTTTTCGTGCACGAAGGCTCCTGCGACGGCGAAAACAGAAAGCTATATAATATAAGGATAAATAAAAAGGATATTCCGGCAGAGCTTATACTGGTTTTCCTCGGTCACGATAAACTGCTGACGGAGCGCGAATGCTGCGCTCTGCTTGAAAACGACTTCTCTTCTCCGTCGTATCACAACGAAGACGAGATAGTTTTATACGTGTCAAACAAATACGACGTGTACTTCAATTTCACGAATATGAGCGAGCCGTGGGTAATAGGAAATCTGAAAACCACGCCTATGGACGAGCTTGTTTCAATGATAGTAAACGAAAACACGCCGGCGATGATAAAAGGCAGGCAGACGAGCTGGGCGGAGCTTGTGCGGCTGTACGGCGACAAAAATTCCGAAAAAGCGTTTGATTTGGAAGATTACAAAATGTACTTATTTAATAATTACCTTGAAGATGGTGGGAGAAGATGAAATGGATAACGAAAAGATAACACGGTTATTTGAAAAATACTGCGGCAAGCTGCGCATAACTCCGGGCTGGGACGTAAAACTGGAGTTGATAGACGATCCGGACTGGAAAAAGACGGGCGACTTTAAGATCGACTGCGACGACAGAAAAGCGATACTGATGCTGAACGTTAAAAATCCGAAACAGGAAAATATTGAAGAGGTGATAGTCCACGAGCTGATGCATATAAAAATGTATCCGCTCGATCAGGTGACGGAGTCGCTTATACAGAGCAATTTTGAAGAAGGCACCCCGGGATACGAGTTTGCGTACCGCCAGTTTTTCACGACGCTTGAGCAAACGGTGGAAGAGCTTGCAAAATGCTTTTTGCTTGAATACGGTGAGGACAGATCGTTTTCGTACGGCAGATGCGAAAAAACAAAATCGTTTAACGAGCTATACGACGGATTGAACAGCATAGAATAGGAATTATTATGAGTATTATAATTAAAAAGATGGAAACGGACGACGAGATACGCGGTAAAGGTCACGTTCACTACAAATCGTGGCAGGAGGCGTATACTGGACTTGTTGACCAAAGTTATCTTGATAAGATGTCGGAGCAGAAATGCGAGGAGATTGCTTACAGGTGGCTTGACAATATTCTCGTCGCAAAGGACGGGGAGCGCGTAGTCGGTTTCGTCGGTTACGGTAAATGCAGAAACGAAGACCTCTGCGACGCCGGCGAGGTTTTTGCGATATACGTTTTAGCCGAATATTACGGCAAGGGCGTGGGCAAAGCGCTTATGGACGCGGCGCTTGAACTGCTACGCGATTATAAGCAGGTCGCCGTGTGGGTGCTGAAAGGAAACGAGCGGGCGATACGCTTTTATGAAAAATGCGGCTTCCGCTTTGACGGGAAGACGGAGACGGTCACGCTCGGCACGCCTGTTACCGAGGTGCGAATGGTGATAAAAAAACCTCTTGACAATCAAAGCGTTTGACTGTATAATATTGTAAATTATATTTAAGGATGGATAGATATGAAAAAAGCAAATATAATCGTTTTATCGGGTCAGTCGAACGCCGTGGGCGTCGGACACGTGGAATATCTGCCGGATCATTTTGATGCGGCGCGCATACAGAAATGGTACGACGGCTACGAGAACATTCTGATAAACTATTTCTCGCACGATAAAAAAAGCGGCGGTTTTGTTAAGACCACCGTCAACTGTTCTGAGGAGACGAAGGATACGTTCGGACCGGAGCTCGGCATAGCGGACGCGCTTGA
>JAEEGW010000020.1 GCA_016280525.1 Clostridiales bacterium | reverse complement strand
GTCGCCGGTGTAGGCTTCTTTTTCTATATCTCCGCCCTCTATGACCTGGATTATGTCAACGCCGAATTTCTTTGCGAACTCATAGTCTCTCTGATCGTGCGCCGGAACAGCCATTATCGCGCCGGTGCCGTAGCCCATCATGACGTAGTCCGCTATGAATATCGGGATCTTTTTGCCGTTCACGGGATTTATCGCACAAAGACCGTCCAGCTTTACGCCCGTTTTGTCCTTTACGAGCTGCGTGCGCTCGAATTCCGTTTTTTTGGCACATTCCGCGCGGTACGCTTCCACGTCCGCCCAGTTTTTGATCATGTCTTTATGCTTGTCAAGCGTCGGATGTTCGGGAGCTATGACCATGAACGTCACGCCGTATAACGTATCGCATCTCGTTGTGTATATTTCGAGCTTGTCGTCAGTCCCGTCAAGCGTGAAGTCGACGAAAGCGCCGGTGGACTTGCCTATCCACGTTATCTGCTGCTGTTTTATGCTGTCCGGGTAGTCGACCTCGTCCAGACCGTCAAGCAGTTTATCAGCGTACTGCGTTATCTTCAGATACCATACGTCCTTCGGCAGCTGTATTACGTCGCTGTGGCAGACGTCGCATTTGCCGCCCTGCGAATCCTCGTTTGACAGCACCACCTTGCAGTGCGGGCAGTAGTTTACGAGCGTTTTTGCGCGGAAAACGAGCCCGTGATCAAACATTTTAAGAAATATCCACTGCGTCCATTTATAGTAGTCGGGCAGGGAAGTGGATATCTCGCGGCTCCAGTCAAAGCAGAAGCCTATTTTCTTCATCTGATCCTTGAAATGCTCCACGTTTTTCGTGGTTATCACGTGCGGATGGGTATTCGTTTTTATAGCGTAGTTTTCCGCCGGAAGACCGAAGCTGTCAAAGCCCATCGGGAAAAGCACGTTGTAGCCCTGCATCCTGCGCTTGTGTGATACGACGTCCAAGCCCGAGTACGCTTTGATATGACCTACGTGCATACCGGCGCCCGACGGATACGGGAATTCAACCAGCGCGTAGAATTTCTTCTTCGAACTGTTGTCCTCCGCTTTAAAAACTTCTTTTTCCGCCCAGATCTTCTGCCATTTGGGCTCTATTGCTTTAAAATCGTATTTCATTTTCTTATTCCTCTGTGTTATCTATAGGAGCTTTGTCCTGCCAAAGTCTGTCTAATTTATAAAATTCGCGCGCAGCGCCGGTAAAAATGTGGACTATTATGACGCCGTAATCCAAAACGAACCATTCGCCGCCAGGTACGCCGTCCGTGTGAAGCGGTTTGAGCCCGCCCTCACCAAGCTTATACTCCACCTCGTCCGCAAGCGCTTTGACGTGCGTTGTGGACGTTGCGTTTGCAATAACGAAATAATCCGTTACCACGGTCTTGTCCCTTACCGGTATTATCTCAATGTGCTTTGCAAGCTTTTCGTCAAGTATGCCTTTGACCGCCTGCGCGATCTCTTCTGAAGATTTGTTTGAAAGATCGAGTGTTTTTTCTTCCGTCATTTTTTTGACCTCCATATCGTACGTTAGACGTGTTAAGCTGTGCGCGGCGCGGCCTTTTTCTTTCAGGTGTTCAAGCTGCCGCTTGCAGCAAAGTATAAATATTTCGTTTATCCGTTCTTCGCTGACAGGCTGCGAATACATCTCGTCCCGCAGTTTCCTGCACGCTTCGTATTCTCTTTTGGGCTCGATAAAGTCCGCTAAAAACAGTATTTTTTCGCACAGGCTCATGCCCGGCGCGCCGGTGCAGTGATATTGTATCATACCGTACACTTCGCTGTCAATATCAAACAGCTTTTTCGCGTACGCCGCGCCGGATATCTGATGCAGAGTCACCGGGACCTTGTAATAATCTTCCTCCGGCTCTATCCCGGCTTCTTTTAAAATTTCAAGCTGTTTTTCCGTGGACATTTCTTTTGTGATGTCGTGGCACAGTCCCGCGCGTATCAGTTTTGCCGTGTCCGCGTCCGGCAGACCGAGCTTTTCCGCCAGATCCTCCGCCGTGTCCGCCACGCCCAAACTGTGTTCATACCGCTTTTTTGAAAGATTATTATATATATATTCTTTTATATATGCGTTTTTTGCGCCGTACAGATCGTGTTTGACTATATAATCAAGCACTTTTGCCGGCAGATATCCGGACGCGTCTTTGCCTTCTCTTAGCAGCCGTCTGACGTCCGTTGAGGAGACGACCACCGCTTCGTTTTCACAGACGAAGCACTTTGCGCCGAATTTTTCTTCGTATTCACGCTTTTTTTCATTCAGCTCCGCGCTGTCCGTTCCCGTTCTTGACAGGCACCAGACTTCGCAAAGTGAAAATATCTTTGCCGGCTCACGCCAGGTGTGAAGCGACAGAAACATATCCGAACCGACAAGGAAACAGAGCGTATCCGTACCGTTGCTGTAATGCTGCAGCGTAAGGTACGTATAGCTTACGCCGCCTTTTGAGATCTCATAATCGCTGACCTCGATCTTCGGTTCATCCTCGAATGCGAGCCTCAGCATTTCTATTCTTGCCTGCGGGTCGTCGTCCTTTGCCGTGGGCTTGTGCGGCGACAGCAGGCTCGGCATTATGAGCAGTTTGTCAAGTTTTGCCGCTTTCAGAAAATATTTTGCCGCGGCGGTATGTCCGTTGTGCGGCGGGGAAAACGCGCCGCCGTATATCCCTATTCTCATTACGGAAGTATTATCCTTTTTTCTCTTCTTTTTTTGTCCTGCGTTTCACGGTAAAGTATGAATCTGTTGCCCACAACGAGCACAACGTCCGCGCCGGTCAGCTCCGCGACTGTGTCCGCGGCTTCGCGGCTCGTGTACGGGGAATTTTCAAGCACGGATATTTTTATAAGCTCGTGCGCGGTCAGCGCGTCGCTTATCTGCTTTACCATGTTTTCCGATATTTCGTTTTTGCCTATCTGGAATATCGGCTGTATCTTGCTGCCGAGATTTTTTAAATAAGCTCTTTGCTTTGAATTCAACATATAATGCCTTTCAATTTTTCAGAGAACAGCGTAAGCGCCCTGCCTCTGTGCGATACTTTGTTTTTTTCATCCGCCGACGCCTCGGCAAAAGTCTTGTTCAGATCCGTGCTGTAAAACACCGGATCGTAACCGAAGCCGTCTTCGCCTCTCTGTTCTCTCAATATAACGCCGTACGTCTCGCCGCGGGCGGTGATTATCCTGCCGTCCGGGAACACAGCGCTCATAACGCAGACGAATTTCGCCGTTCTTTGCTGTTCCGGCACCGGGTCAAGCTCTTTCAGCAGTTTTTCAATATTCGCCTGATCGCCGCCGCCGGAATATCTTGCCGAATAAATGCCAGGCGCACCGTCAAGCGCGTCCACGCACAGACCCGAATCGTCCGCTATGCCTATATACCCGAGCTTTGCCGGCACGGACGCTTTTATTATCGAATTTTCTTCAAACGTCGCGCCGTTTTCTTCTATATCGCCCTCTATACCCGCTTCTTTTAAAGACATAACTTCACATTCGGGCAGAAGGGAAGAGAGTATTGCGCGCAGCTCGGTTATTTTCTTTTTATTGTTTGATGCAAGTACGAATTTCATTATTCAAAAAGTGCGTTTATAAAGTCGGCCGCGACAAACGGCTGCATATCGTCGGCTTTTTCGCCCACGCCTATGAATTTTACGGGTATGCCGAGCTCGTCTTTTACGGATATTACTATACCGCCCTTCGCCGTGCCGTCAAGCTTCGTAAGCACAAGACCGGTTATGTCCGCCGTGTTGCTGAACTCTTTCGCCTGGATAACTGCGTTCTGGCCCGTCGTCGCGTCAAGCACGAGCAGCGTTTCACGCGCGGCGTCCGGCAGCTCCTTGCCTACGACGCGGTTTATTTTCGCAAGCTCTTCCATTAAGTTTTTCTTGTTGTGGAGCCTGCCCGCGGTGTCTATTATAAGCACGTCCGCGCCTCTCGCTTTTGCGGCGGCTGCCGCGTCGTAAACCACGGACGCGGGATCCGAACCCTCGTCGTGCTTTATCATATCAACGCCTATGCGGTCC
>JAEEGW010000130.1 GCA_016280525.1 Clostridiales bacterium | reverse complement strand
TTCGATTATAAAAACGTAACAGAGCAGCTTTACGGCGTTATAAAGCCGGAAAAATAGACCGGCCGAGAGGGTTTTTATGAAAATAGTCACGGTAGTGGGCGCAAGACCGCAGTTTATAAAAGCGGCGGCGGGCTCACGGCAGATAAGAAAAGAGAATACCGAAATACTCGTTCACACGGGCCAGCATTTTGATGAAAATATGTCGGAAATTTTCTTTAAAGAAATGGGTATTCCCGCGCCTGATTACAATCTCGGCATATCCGGAGGTACTCACGCGCAGATGACCGCGAAAATGCTCACCGGCATCGAAGAGATACTTATAAAGGAAAACCCGGACGCGCTTCTCGTTTACGGAGATACGAATTCCACGCTTGCGGGCGGACTCGCCGCGGTCAAGCTGCATATACCCGTATTTCACGTTGAGGCGGGAAACCGTCTCGGCACGCTTGACAATCCGGAAGAGGTCAACCGCATAACGACGGACCATCTTGCGACCCTTGATTTCTGCGCTACGGAAGACGCTTTGGAAAAGTTGAAGAAAGAAGGTCTCGGCGACAGATCGTATTGCGTCGGCAACATAATGTACGATTCGTTTCTTCATTTTGCCGATCTGAGCTGGGACAGATCAAACATCGTTGATTTTAACGGAAACCGCGTGAATATCCCCGATGAATATTACTATATGACCTGCCACCGTCAGGAAAACACTTACGGCGACAGGCCGCTTACTGAAATACTGACGGCTATGAACAGCCTTGACGCGCCGACCGTATACCCGGTGCATCCGCGCAACCGCGAAAGAGCCGTAAGGATATGCGAAAAAGAGCATTTTAACAATATAATTTTGACTCAGCCTGTCGGTTATTCGGACTCGGTGCACCTGACCAAAAACGCAAAAAAGATAGTTACGGATTCCGGCGGACTTCAGTGCGAGGCGTTTTACGCGGGAGTTCAATGCGTGTTCGTTTTAGACTACGTCGTCTGGCCGGAAACGATGGTGGATAACAGAAACCAGCTTGCAAAAGCGGATCATAACGATATTTTAAACAAACTCTCGGCGACCCAGACGATAGACCCGGACTACAAACCGTTCGGTGACGGTCACGCCGCGGAAAAAATCTGCAAGATCATAAAAGAATGGGAAAAAAGATGAAATATGCACTTATAGGATGCGGACGTATAAGCCCAAATCACATAGAGGCGGCAAAAAACAACGGACTTGAATTTGTCGGCATGTGCGATATCGTATATGAAGCTATGGAGGAAAAAGCCGGGAAATTCGGGCTTGACGCCGTCAGAAAATATACGGACTACAAAGAAATGCTGCAAAAGGAAAAGCCGGAGCTCGTTGCGATAGCTACGGAATCCGGCAAGCACGCCGCGATAGCGCTCGACTGTATAGAGGCCGGGTGCAACGTCATTATCGAAAAGCCGATAGCGCTGTCGATCGACGACGCGGACGCGATAATAAAAGCCGCGAAAGAAAAGGGCGTGCTTGTCTGCGCAAACCATCAGAACAGATTCAATAAATCCGTGCAGTATATCCGCAAGGCTCTTGAAGAAGGGCGTTTCGGGAAGCTTCTGCACGGCGCGGCGCATATAAGATGGAACCGCGGCAAAAGCTATTACGATCAGGCGCCGTGGCGCGGCACGTGGGCGCAGGACGGCGGCTGTCTTATGAATCAGTGCATACACAATATAGACCTGCTCCGCTGGATGATGGGCGACGAAATAGACGAGGTAATGGCTTATACGGATCAGTTAGCGCATCCGTATCTTGAAGCGGAAGACCTCGGCATGGCTCTTGTGAAATTTTCAAACGGCTCATACGGCTTGATCGAGGGCACGACGAACGTTTATCCTAAAAACTTAGAAGAAACGCTTTATATATTCGGAGAAAACGGCACGGCAAAGGCCGCCGGCACAAGCGACAATATAATCGAAGAATGGAATTTTGCGGATAATCTGGACGATCCGGCGCACGTAAAGGCGACGTACGGAGAAAATCCGCCCAACGTCTACGGCTACGGCCACACGCCGTTATACGCGGATATGATAGACGCGATAAAGATGGGACGGCAGCCGTACGTTGACGGAGAAGCCGGCAAGCGCGCGCTTGAACTCGTTTTAGCCATATATAAATCCGCCGCGGAGCACCGCCCGGTAAAGCTTCCTTTGGATCATTGCGGCACGCTTGATTTTGCGGGAAGATTTGAGAAAGGGAAAAGATAAATGAGCGATTATTTCGTACACGAAAGCAGTATAGTCGACGACGGCGCGTCCGTCGGCGAGGGGACAAAGATCTGGCATTTCTGTCATATCCAGTCCGGCGCCGTGATAGGAAAAAACTGTACTCTCGGACAAAACGTAAATATCTCAAACAACGTAAAGATAGGAAACGGCGTAAAAATACAGAACAACGTCTCCGTTTACGAGGGAGTTGAGCTGAAAGATTACGTTTTCTGCGGTCCGTCCTGCGTGTTTACGAACGATCTAACGCCGCGTGCAAAATACCCGAAAGGCCGCGATAACTATAAAAAAACCGTCGTTGAAGAAGGCGCGTCAATAGGAGCTAACGCCACCGTCGTCTGCGGACACAGGATAGGCAAATGGGCGATGATCGGCGCGGGCGCGGTCGTAACGAGCGACGTGCCGGACCACGCGCTTATGCTCGGAGTCCCCGCGAAGCACCGCGGCTGGGCGTGCGAATGCGGCAAAATACTGCCGGGCGATCTGATCTGTCCCGGATGCGGGCGCAGATACAAAACGGCAGATAAAGGTTTAGAGGAGATTTAAATGCAGTTCAGAGATCTGAAGGCGCAGTACAAAGCGCTGCAGCCGGAAATAGACGAGGCAATACGGTCCGTTATAGACAGCTCCGCTTTCATCTTAGGCAAACCCGTCGGCGAGCTTGAGGAAAAACTCGCGGCGTACGTCGGGCGCAAGCACTGCGTCGCCTGCGCAAACGGCACGGACGCGCTGCAGCTTGCCTTGATGATATGGGGCGTAGGTCCGGGCGACGCCGTGTTCACGTCCGACTTCACGTATTTTGCATCAGCCGGCACAAGCTCCATTTTAGGCGCGACGCCCGTGCTCGTGGATATAGATTTAAACACGTTCAACATGAGCCCGCAGGCGCTTGAAGAACAGATAAAAAGAGTGCTTGCAGAGGGAAAACTTAAACCGAAGGTCATCGTTCCCGTCGATCTTTTCGGTCAGCCCGCGGATTACGATAAGATCCTGCCGATAGCCGAAAAGTACGGGCTTAAAGTGCTGGAGGACGGAGCGCAGGGCTTTGGCGGCAGCATACGCGGAAAGCTCGCCTGCTCGTTCGGCGATATATCCACAACGTCGTTTTTCCCGGCAAAGCCGCTCGGCTGCTACGGCGACGGCGGCGCGATATTCACGGACGACGATGAGGTGGACGCAAGACTGCGGAGCCTCCGCGCGCAGGGCAAGAGCCCGACGGACAAGTACGACAACCGCGAGATAGGCATGAACAGCCGTCTCGATACGCTTCAGGCGGCGATCCTTCTGCCGAAATTCAAGGCTTTTGTCGAGCATGAGATAGACGACGTGAACCGCGTCGCCGGTTGGTATACGAAAAGGCTTGAAGACAGGTTCGTGACGCCGTCGGTCCCGGACGGTTACGTTTCTTCCTGGGCGCAGTACACCATACTTACAAAGAGCGCGGAAGAGCGCGATAACATAAGAGAAAAGCTAAAAGAAAACAACATCCCGTCCATGATCTACTATCCGCGCGGACTGCATCAGCAGCAGGCGTACAAATGGATGAACTTAGACGATTCCATGTATCAGAACACAATAAAAGCGACAAAGCTTTGTCTGTCTTTACCCATGCACCCGTATCTGAGAGAAGAGGACGTTGACACGGTCTGCAAAGTTTTACTTGACTGAAATTTATTACCTTGATTTAAGAGGAAGAAAAATGGAGTACAACGATATTTATAACGGTCTTATTTCCGGTACAGAAAAACTGGCGCTCGTAGGTCTCGGCTACGTCGGCATGCCGATAGCCGTCGAGTTTGCAAAGCACGTAAAAGTTATAGGCTTTGATATAAACGAAAAGCGCGTGAACGAATATAAAAAGGGCATAGACTCAACAAACGAGGTCGGAGCTGCGATAAAAAGCACGACGGTAGACTTTACAGCGGACCCGTCGCGCTTGAAAGAAGCCAGATTCATAATCGTCGCGGTGCCTACGCCCGTAAACGACGATACGACGCCGGACCTCCGCCCGGTAAAAGGCGCGTCCAAAACGGTGGGGCAGAATTTAGCGCCCGGAACTATAGTCGTATTCGAGTCTACCGTATATCCCGGCGTGACCGAGGATATCTGCGTGCCGATAATAGAAAAGGAGTCCGGCCTCAAATGCGGCGTCGACTGGAAAATAGGCTACAGCCCGGAGAGGATAAACCCCGGAGACCGCGTGCACACGCTGACGAACATAAGAAAGATCGTATCCGGCATGGACGAGGAATCCAAAAACGAGATTAAAAAAGTCTACGATATCATAATCAAGGCGGGGACTTTCCCGGTGTCCGATATAAAGACCGCGGAAGCCGTCAAGGTGGTGGAGAACAGCCAGCGCGATATAAACATAGCGTTTATGAACGAGATAGCCATTATCTGCGATAAGCTGAAAATAGATACGGACGAAGTCATAGCCGGCATGAACACAAAGTGGAACGCGCTCGGCTTCAAACCGGGGCTCGTAGGCGGTCACTGCATCGGCGTTGACCCGTATTATCTGACAAACGCCGCGGAAAAGCTCGGGTATCACAGCCAGATAATATTAAACGGCAGAAAAATAAACGACAGTATGGGCGCTTTCGTCGCGGACGCGGCCATTAAAGAGATGATAGAGGCAAACCTTGCTCCCAAAAAAGCGACAGTCGTCATTTTAGGCATCACTTTCAAGGAAAACTGTCCGGATACGAGAAACAGCAAGGTAGTGGACATTGTGAACCGCCTGAAAGAATACGATATAATCCCGACAGTTGCGGATTCGTGGGCGGACGCGGACGTTGCAAAGCAGGAGTACGGCGTGGACCTCGTGCCGCTTGACAAAATACCGAAAGCCGACTGCGTTATCGTAGCGGTGGGACACAACGAATTCAGATCCATGTCAATGATGCAGCTCAAAGAGCTGTTCAAACCGGATCTGCCGGACGAGGAGAAGGTTTTGATAGACGTCAAGAGCCTGTACCGTATGGACGAGCTCAAAGCGTCGGGAATGAGATTCTGGAGACTGTAATAAAAAAGGTACTTTTATCGGGAAATGAGTAAGATCCGGGAGTTTTTAGGCGAATTCAAAAGCGTTGCCAAAAAAGGCATGTTCCATATTTTCGGCAGCAGCGCCATAGCGCATATAGGCGGACTTTTGTCGTCCGTATTCGTTATAAGACGTCTGCCGAAAAGCAGCTACGGCGATTACGTGAGCGCCAGCAATATATATTCCTATATCGCCGTGTTTATCGGGTTAGGTCTTTTTTCCGCGGTCATACAGTTCTGCTCGGAGAAGATAGACGAAGAGAAGAAAAACTCGATATACCGCTTCACGTTTCCCGCCGGCACCGCGTTCAACGTTGTGCTGTTTGCCGGCATACTCGCGGCGGGACTTATTATGGGGCTTGCCGCCGGCAATCCCGCGGGCATATATCTTGCTTTTATGGCGGGCATACCTTTCGTCGTATACTGCAACAGCTATTTCCAGGCGGTACTGCGCGTTAAGCGCCTGAACAAAAAATACGCGTATACGAATATATGCTTTGCTGTTGCAACTCTTATATCAAACATAGTATTCACGTACTTTTTCGGCACGGCGGGACTTATAATCTCAAGCTACCTGTCAAATATCGCAGCCGCGTCTGTCGCATCGATATTTTTAAGCAGGGAATCGTTTTTTTGCAGCATAGCAAAAGCAAAAACGCCGTTAGACAAAAAAGATAAAAAGAGCATACTTTCCTTTTCGCTTTTATGCGCGGTCACGAATTTCACGTCGTCCATGCTCGTTCTGCTTGACGTGACGTGCCTCGGCATAGTCTTAAAGGATTCGGAGATACTGGCGGACTATAAAGTTGCCTCCATCATCCCGGCGGCGTGCCTGTTCATACCTACGAGCCTTATAACGTTCTTTTATCCGCTTATGGTGGAAAAATATGCCGGCGGCATAAAGGATTTCAAAAACTACATACTAAAGATCTTAAGAATATTTATTTGCGTAAACGCCGTCGTTTTAATACTTATAGAGGTCTTTTCTCCCTACGTCGTAAGCCTTATATACGGTGAAAAGTATATGAACGTGTCGCATATCTTCCGCATTTTAGGCATAAACTATTTTTTAAGTTCCGTAAAAGTCCTTTTCGGAAATACGATAGCGGTAATGAAAAAGGTCAAAATGAATCTTATATTCGCCGTTATCTCGGGCTTGGTGAATATCGGTCTTAACCTTATTCTTATACAAAGCTACGGCTCGGCGGGCGCTGCGGCGGCGACCGTCACCGTTACGTCGCTGATAATAGTGATGCAGGTCATATTCTTCATAACCTTTTATAAAAAAACGCAGCGTGAAAACCGTTTGGCAGACGGGGGTTTAAATGAGCAGGATCCTGATAATAAGTGATAATAACTCGGCGTGGACCGAAAAAGCCGTAACGCATTCCGGCGTGCTTGAAAATAACGAGGTTTACGCTCTTACCATTGGCGAAACGAAAAACGACAGGTTTTACCTTGACAACGGGATAAAGATCTGCCGAGTAAAAAGGCACGAAGCGTTCAATAAGATACCGAAAGTCAGAGGGCTCGTTTACTACGCCGATTATATAAATTATATTAAATCGCTGCAAAAAACGGTCGGGGAATTTGACGTCGTCCATATAAGCTACGTTAGTAAAGAAAAAGTACTTGCGATTAAATATTTAAGAAAATTCGCCAAAAAAATCGTCTGCACGTTTTGGGGCAGCGACCTGTTCAGAGCCGGCGACAAACAGCTTCTCAAATACAAAAAGAACCTGGAGTCAGCCGACGTTATAATGCTTACGACAAGCGAGATGAAACGGAAATTCAGATCCGTATTCGGCGGCGGATTTGATAACAAAATACGGATAATACGCTTCGGAATAGAAAATCTTGACTTCATAGACCCGGAAAAAGACAGCGCGGAATTCAAAGAATACTTTTCGTATACGGTTCAAAAAACGGTAGTGACGATAGGATATAACGGAAGCCCGGCGCAGAATCACACAGACGTTATAGATCTGTGCGCAAAACTGCCGGATAATATAAAATCAAAAATATTTTTGCAGCTCCCGCTAAATTACGGACTGACGGAAGAATATAAGCAAACGCTATTACAAAAGCTGAAAAGCTGCGGCTGCGAGTACGGCCTGTCCGAGCCGTATCTTGACGGAGAGCAGACGGGTAAGCTGAGGCAAAGCTCGGATATTTTCATACACGCGCAGAAAACGGACGGTTTTTCCGCCTCGCTTCAGGAATATCTGTACGCGCGCAAGACAGTATTCAACCCCGCGTGGCTCCCGTACGAGGAGCTTAAAGCAAACGGCGCGTATTACTTTGAGTATTCGGATTATGACGACCTGTACGAAAAACTTAAAGAGTATCTGCAAAACGGGCCGGACAAAGATGAAAAGGATAAGCTCGCGCTCAATTCAAAGATAATAAAAGAGCTTTCATCGTGGGGCTCCGTAAAAGATTCGTGGGCGTCTTTATACAGGATATAACGTATTAAAAATTGCAATAAAAAGGAACAGCTATGTTGACGGAAGATCAAAGTTTTGTATTGTATTTGCTGAAAAAAAGCCTCGGCGTCGTATCAAACGAAGCCGATTTTGAAGGCGTTTCGGCAAAAGCGGTTGAAAAAGCAATAATGCACAGCGGTATAATCCTTACCGTTTTTGATCTTTTGCCGCAGAATATGAAAAAAGACCTGGAAGAGACGTATTTCAAAACGGTAAAGCAGTCCGTTCTTCAAAGTTACGAGGGCGAACGCATACTTAACGCTCTTTCAAGCGCCGGATACGGCTGTATGCCGCTTAAAGGCTGG
This sequence comes from Clostridiales bacterium, assembly GCA_016280525.1. Taxonomy (GTDB): domain Bacteria; phylum Bacillota; class Clostridia; order Oscillospirales; family CAG-272; genus UBA1248. Next base: position 2,059 of record JAEEGW010000130.1, on the reverse strand, counting down.
GAGCTCTGCAAGCTCTACCCGAGAAGCGTCATGCGGCAGATGGCGGACCTTGACATACTCGTTATGCCGTATGAATTTGACAAAATAAAAAAGATCATGCAGGATCTGGGATATTCATCCGGTGATGAAACCTCGTGGATGCATGACGATTTCAGATACAACGAAGTGACCGTTGAGATGCACAAAAGGCTGACCGACGACAGCAAAGAGATCCGGGCATGGGAAGAATCCGTGTGGGACAGAGCAGAGAAAAAGGAAAACAATATCTATACCATGTCGGCGGAGGATGTCTATATTTTCCATTACGTCCATTTGTATAAAGACTTCAAAAACGGCAGTCTGGGCTTAAGGCGCATTGCGGACGGCTGGCTTTTGGATAAGCAGGAGCTTGATACGCAGTTTATAAACGAAGTTTTTGAAAAAACGGGCTTGACCGTTTTCCACAAAAAAATGGCGGATCTGAGCCGCGCCTGCATGGGAGAGATCCCACTCGAACCGGATCACGAGATACTGTTAAACCACGCATTCGAGCACGGGATCAACGGCAGCGACAGATCGTACAAAGCCGGAAGGATAGCCTCTATGTCGGATAAGTCTATGAAACGCGGTAAATTACGCTCGTTCATAGCCGCCGTATTTCTTCCGTTTTCAAGAATGAAAGCGCAGTTTCCGGTCCTTAATAAATGGCCCGTGCTTCTTCCGTTCTGCTGGCTAAAAAGGATATTCAGCCTGATGCGGTACGCGAAAGAAAACGCGTCAAAGCTCGATTACAGGAACGTACAACAAAAAGATTACGACGAGATGAAAGAATTTTTCAGAGCCGGCGGTATCAGCTGATACTCACCGGCTCTTTTCTTTATTCTTCTGTTTCTGTTGTTTCTTCTTCCGGTTTTCCCGGACGTTTGAACGGCACGAGTCCCGATCGGTCAAGCGCGAACAGGACGGCGGGGATGAGGATGAGCTGGATTATTATTCCCGGTATGGCGTTGAGCAGCGCGCCCGAAAGAAAAGCGCTGAACGTGAACGGTTTGCCGCCGATGCCGAGAAACGTCGCCTGCGCCGCGCCCCAGACGAGACGTCCGGCTATCATGGCGGCTATGATGCTGTAATATACGGTCAAAATGTTTTGCTTTTTTGCAAGCCCGTAGAGCAGTCCGGCGACGAACGCGTACGTCGCAAGCTCAAACGCCATGGACAGAGCCGTGGGGTAGAGCGGCGGCATACCGAATATGAGCGAGCGGAGAAGCGGCAGAACAAACGCCATGGGCAGACCGTACTGCCAGCCGCATATAAGCGCGCACAAAAACACGGGTATGTGCATCGGTAACAGCATATTTCCTATTTCAGGTATCTGCCCGGTCAAAAACGGTAAAACGAGACCTATTGACATAAAAAGTCCCGTCAAAGCAAGATTTCTTATATGTATCTTCTTCATTTTTCGCTCTCCTTTTTGTGTGGCGGTTTCATTATAACATAAATAATTACAAATAGCAAGGACTTTTTTATAAAAAGATGTAGGGGGAGGGGTCTTTCCTCCCGCTTTAAAGAATAAAGAATAAATAAGAAAGAATAAAGAATAAAAAAAGTGTCGGCTACGCCGACGAATATGGGTGGTTTCCCACCCGTGAACCCCCAAAAACTCGTACCTCGTTTTCGGGGAACCCCGGGCCACCCCTCGCGGGCACAACGTGCCCGAATGAAGACGCCCGCTAACGCGGGGTTCCCCGCCGCGTATAGCGGTGGGGGTTCACGCGGGCTAATGATGAAATGAAGACGCTTCGCTAATGAAGAAATTAAAATGTTATTTCTGCGGGCGTCTTTGCTTCATTAGTCGGCAAAGCCGACGACTTCATTATTTTATCCCCCCATACCCCCCTGTCCCCTCCCGTCAATCTCCAAAGAGATTGAGGGGGTGCGGAAAAAAAAGAAATCCGCTCCGTTCCGGAACGGATGAAATCGGCTTTGCCGATGAAATCGCCTGCGGTGATGAAATCCGTCCGCTTACGCTAACGGGAGAAAAAGGTGTCCCTGCGGGACGAATTATGGGGGATTCCGGCAT
>JAEEGW010000129.1 GCA_016280525.1 Clostridiales bacterium | reverse complement strand
AGCGCTTGTGACAGACGCGATAGAAGACGGAGCGGCGTTTGAGAAGATGAAAGAATGGGTGTCCGCGCAGGGCGCGGATCCTAAGTGTCTGTGCGATACGGAGCTTTTGCCGTCCGCGCCGGTCATATATCCCGTTTTGTCCGATACCGACGGGTATATTACCAAAACGGACGCGCATCTTATAGGCACCGCCGCGATGATTTTAGGCGCAGGCCGCGCGTCAAAAGAGGATAAAATTGATTTTTCCGCCGGCATAGTTATGGAAAAGAAGCCGGGCGACTGCGTGAAAAAAGGAGACGTGCTTTGCCGCCTCCACACCTCGGACGTATCAAAGATCCCCGCCGCGGAGCAGACGTTCCGCTCGGCTCTCTGTTTCGGCGCGGAACCGCCCGAAAAGCAGGAGCTGATATATAGGATCATAAAATAATTAAGAATTAAGAGCCAGGGGCGACCATCGGTCGCCCCTTAATTTTGACATTTTCGCATCCCCTCAGATCTTCGATCTGTGGGAGGGGTAAGAGGGGGTTTGGGGGGTGTTGAGGGGTGGGAAACCCACCATAATTCGTCGCGAAGCGACACCTTACCTATTCACTATTCACTATTCACTCTTCACTCTTCACTCGGGAGAAGAAACCCCTCCCCTACAACGGACGACCAATGGTCGCCCATACAGTCAACCCGCCGTAAGGCGGATTTCATCGCAAAGCGATTTCATCCGTTCCGGTACGGAGCGGATTTCATTCTCTGCGCCACGCCCCCTCAATCTCAAAAGAGATTGTGGGAGGGGACAGGGGGGTATGGGGGGTTCTCGGGCGTAGCCCGAGCTTGAGGGGTGGGTGACCACCCATATTTTGTCGCGAAGAAGGGGTTCCCCAACGCGAACTTGAGAGCGTTGGGGGTTCCCGTAGGGACACCTGTTTTTATTCTTTATTCTTTCTTATTTATTCTTTATTCTTTAAAAAGCGGGCGATCAATGATCGCCCCTACTAACTAACAGTCGCCCGTCTTAATTCTTAATTCTTACTTCTTAATTCTTAATTTTTAACCGGTCTTCTTTCTTTATAGCCCGAATATCTGCGGAAGAACTCGCCGTCCGGGAGCGAGAACACGTTTGATCCGCTTATTACGTCGCAGATAAAATCAAACGTCTTTCCGTCGTCTTCGCCTTTTATCATCTCTATATGCTCCGCGTCAACGGTTTTGGACTTATACTTGAAAAGCACCTTTGACGGTTTTTCGTCGCCTATAAGCGAGCTGCGGAGCGATATCATGCCGTCTCCGTCAAAGAACTTGGACGATATTTTTATCGTTTTTCTCTTGCGCGAGGCGAAGTCTTCGTGAATAACGAGTTTTTCCGGCGTTTTTATGCCATCGCCGACTATGCTGTACGAATCCACCAGCTTAGTCACGTGTACGCCGTTTTTGAACTGAAGCCACTGATGCGACACGGCCAACGAATAAAGGCTGCCGTTCCACTTGTCAAGGAAGGTCGATAACGCGTGCATCGTCTGCGGAAAATCCTTTTTCAGCTCCGCTTTTTTGTGAGAGCGCTTCTCTAACAGATACGGCGCGAACTTTGTTTTTATAGGCAGAAGCGAGTAAATACCGGGGAAATTGGGCATTACGGATTTTATGGAATTGCCTATAAACGGCAAAACTATATTGAATCCGAAAACAACGTATTTTACCGCGTCTCCGGTGTCGTAAACGTACGCCAGCTTTTCCGTGCCGAGATAAGGAGCGCCTACGGAAATATGCTTTTTTACTTTTTTGAGCCTGTCCTCGCCGAGCGTCAGATAATACGAAGAAACGTTTCCGCCGACGCTGTGGGAGATGAAAACAATCTCGTCATATCCGTTCTCTTCAATATACTTATCCAGCATGACCGCCGTATCGTACGGGTCGTTTCTCCAGTCATATTCATACAGTATAACGTCGTATTCCGGATTAAAAGTGCTGCAAAGCCTTAAATACAGTTTCTTGTATATATTCAGCCCGCCGTACTGACGGAAGGGCTCTATATTGTTGTTTACAATGGGATCGAGCGTGCCGACGTCGTATAGCGGTTTGCCTTCCGAGTCGCATTTCATGGAAAAGACTCTGTGTCTTGCGGTGAATATGTTTATAGGCGGATCCCAAACGCGGTCATTCTTTGACAGGCTTATGCTTCCTATCTTGAAGGACGACTTTGCGTATATGGTGCTGCCCATGATGCCGGGCAGGATAATAATGGCTTTCTTGCTCACGAAAAACTAACACAGCCGCATTTTTGTAAGAGGGCAGACGCCGCGGCTTTGCGCATCCGCCGTCCCTGTTTTCTAACACCGATTATTGATAATATCACGATTTTCGTCATAAATCAACATTATTTTTTTAGAAAATACTGAACATTCTATCTTAACACAGCGCAGGCGATCTGTTTTATATCGTCATCGCTCCAGTCCGGATTTATCATTACGTATGCCGTGCGTGAAAGCAGATCAAGCGTTTTCGGGCACATATCCGGTTTATAATCGTGCTGCAAGTCTTTGTTTTCTTTCATTAAAAACGGATCCATTGCCGGATGATACGCCCCGCGTTTTTCCATTATCTGCGTCCAGTTTGTATAAACGTGCTTGCCCGTATCTATCGGTACGGTCAGGCCTATGCCGTTATTAGCGGCGTTTTCGCAAAACGCGCGGCAGTCCTTTTCGTTATCGAAACGGAGCGGCAGAGTCGTACCGCAGTCGCCTTCAATATCGTGCGACGGCGTTTTGTAAACGGTTATATCTCCGGCTTTTACTTTATCCGAGCAACCGAACAGAGCGTCCGAGAGCTTGCTTCTGTTTGAGCGCAAAGAGGACAAAAGTCCCGGCAAGCGTTTCAGCTGCTCGCGCAGAACGGCGCCGGTAAGGTCGGACACGCGGAATTCCGTGCCGCCGAACAGGGGCTGTTCTATGCCGTTCAACTGATCTCCGAAAAACGCGACGGCGCTCGCGTCGTGGTATATGAGCGCGCGCTCGTATATTTCACGTTCGTTCGTCACAAGCGCTCCGCCCTCTCCGGACGTTATTATCTTGAAATAGTTGAAAGAATACGCGCCGGCGTCGCCTATCGTGCCTAAATATCTGCCGTGATACATACCGCCGTCCGCCTGGCAGGCGTCCTCTATTATTTTAAAGCCGTATTTTTCCGACAGGGCTTTGAGCCTGTCAAGATCCGCCGGGAAACCCTGGATATATACGGGCATTATGGCTTTGGTATGCGGCGAGAGCTTCTTTTCAACGTCCGCCGGGTCAAGCGTCAGCGTTTCGTCAACTTCCGCTATGACGGGTATCGCACCCGCCGCGACTACCGCGAGAGCCGAGGCGATATACGTATACGCCGGGACAATTACCTCGTCGCCCGGGCCAATGCCCATGGCTACGAGCGCGGACGTCAGCGCCGCGAAGCCCGACGTCATAGTCAGCGCGTATTTTGCGCCAGTGGTCTGTTTCCACTCCTCTTCAAAACGGTGGACCTCCTGTCCGGATCCGTTTATCTTAAAAAAGTCACGGCTCAAAAGGGCTCGGCTGAACGCCTCTATCTCTTCCTGTCCAACTTTATACATAGCTTTTCTCCTTTATTTTATATACGCTTGCTCAAGCATCGCAAGGTTTTGTTCTATCAGTATCTGATCCGCGTTGTCCGAGAGCGGATGCGCTCCGCTGAATCTGAAACAGCCGACCTCGTAACCGCCTCTGACGAGCTGATCCTGCGACGGCAGATACGCCTCGTATCCGTTTGCGTTCGATATTGAAAGCGTGTACGTGTATGGCGAATACGCCTTTAGCCGCAGGGCTATCTCCGAGAAAATCTCAAACGGGAAAGAAACGAAAGCAATATCGCCTAAAGAAATTATCGTCTGTGCATACGTGTAATTTTCCTCATACGGCGGGCAGCCTGCTTCGTACTCGTCAAGCGCGGAGCGAAGATGCGCGTATTCCAGTCTGTCTATATTTATCGCTTTGTCCGGCTCGGTGAAACGCGCGATCTGCGCCTTTAATTCATCTACCGGCGGCAGCGGTTTTCTCGGTATGACTATATCGCCTCGCAGCAGTCTTAGCTTCCCTTCTTTATACGCTCCGAGCGATTTATAAGCGCGCAAAGCGTCCGAGGCGGCGGCGCCTCCGAGCTCTTCAACGTGGGATATATCGCCCGTGGTCTGTCCGTTTGTGAGACGCGGGCCGACGTCGCCGAGCGCGCCGTTGAAAAACGTTGTAAGAACTCCCGTTTCACGCTGCAGGCGGTCCGTCATAACGCCTATCCAGTCGCGCGTTATCTCGCGGTTGTTACCCGCAGAGGTGCCGTGGCAGCCGTAGTGGATTACGTTGACTATTCCCTTTTTATCGTCCGCGCCGCGTATGCAAAGAAGCGTCATTGACGGGTCAAAACAGCCCCACGGATTCTGTCCTAACTGTATGAATCCGTTTCGCAGCTGCTGTCTTCTGTTTATGCCGATCTCCGAATGCACGACGCCGACGGCGATCTCTGCCGGGCGCGTATTTTCCGCGGCTTTTTTTGACGCGGCAGCAAGCGCGGGAACGAGGATACCGTCAATATATTTATGATCCACGTCGCCCCAGCCTTCCATACCGGAAACGTTGGGCGCGGAATGCGTGTGCGTTGCGGCGATTATCACGTTTTCGGCGGCGACTCCTGCGGCGTCACCGGCGATCTTGCGCAGAGTCTGCGCGAGCTGTGTCTGTATATCGCCGACGGAAAGTGACAAAAGAAGCGCCTTTTCTTCTCCCTGTTCAAAAACGACGGCGGTGAGCTCAAGCCCGTCGTGCACGGACGTGCTGACGGAATCCGGAACGTAGCCGTATAAAAGCGTTCCCACCTCCGGCGTTATATCTTCTTTCGCGGCGCCGACCGAAAATCTGGCTGACATTGTTTTATCTCCTTAATAAAAACTAATTTATTTATAGCACAAAACACCGCTTTCGTCAAGTGGTATGAAAATAAAATTTTATATTCGGCGTACTTTTATTAAGGCATATATAAAAACAAGCTGTCCGGACGCCTGAGCGCCGGACAGCTTTGTTTACCTGTAATTATCTTGTTTTTTTGAACTGCGGGCCGTAGTTTTTGCACGCTCTGAAATCCGCGCCCTCTTTATCCATACCGAACGCGTTCCACGCGGCGGGACGGAAAATTTTATCCTCCGGCACGTTGTGCATCGCAACGGGGATGCGCAAAATCGAGCAAAGCGTTATGAGGTCCGCGCCTATGTGGCCGTAGCTTATAGCGCCGTGATTTGCGCCCCAGCAGTTCATAACGTCGTACGCGGATTTGAACGGTCCTTTGCCCGTCACGCGCGGCGTGAACCACGTGCAGGGCCACGTGTAGTCAGTTCTCTTCCAGAGTACGTCGTTTACGTCTTCCGGCAGATGCACCGTCCAGCCTTCGGCTATCTGCATCATGGGTCCGAGGCCGTCAACGAGGTTGAGCCTTATCATAGTTACCGGCATTTCGGCTCTTGTGACGAATCGCGACGAATATCCGCCGCCGCGGAAATAGCCGAGATCCGCGGGATTCCACGTCGTGGCGGCGAGTATCTTTTCGCAGTCTTCATCCGTCATATCGTACCACTTTTTCATGACGTGGCAGCCGTCATCGTCCGTCACCTCTCCGCAGGCGTCAAGACACGCCGCGCCGGAGTTTATTAAGTGGATGAAGCCGCCCGCCTCCTTCGCTTTGCCTTCTATATCGTAGCCCGTCGTGCGTTTGACGGCTTCGGGCGACCAGTACGTGCGGACGTCCGCAAAAATCTGCGCGCGGTTTGTTAAAAGCTTCATAAACAGCATGCCGAGACCGTTCAGCACGTCGTTTTCGGTAGCCAGAATATACGGCTCGCGCACGCCGTCCCAGTCGAACGTAGTGTTGAGCAGAGCCTCCGCGAAATCGCAGTTCGGGTAAAAGTCCGTCCACTGTCTCTGTCCCTGGAATCCGGCGGCTATGGCGTTATGGCCGACGGATTCCTCTTCTCTGCCTTCCGGCAGGTTCGGGTTGCCGTTCATCAGATCTTTTATTATGACCATCATTTTTACGACGAATTCCCACTGCTCGTCCTTGACTTCACGCGATTTCTGCAGTTCCGGCGGGTTTTTGTCAAAGCCCTCTCTGCACTTCTCGCGCGTCCATTTGAGCGCTTTCCGATACTCGGCCTCGTCGTAAATGCCCTCCGCCATGCGGCGGATGATCTCCACCTCGTCCACCGATTCAACTCTCATGCCGAGATAGTCTTCTATGAATTTCGAGTCGATTATCGAGCCGCCTATGCCCATGGTTATAGAGCCTATCTGTAAATACGATTTTCCTCTCATCGTCGCGGCGGCAACTGCTGCGCGCGCGAAGCGGAGCAGTTTTTCCTTTACGTCGTCCGGGATAGAGGTGTCGTCCATATCCTGAACGTCGCGGCCGTAAATGCCGAACGCGGGCAGACCTTTCTGCGCGTGCGTGGCAAGCACGGACGCGAGATATACGGCGCCCGGCCGTTCCGTGCCGTTGAAGCCCCAGACGCCTTTTATGGTGTTAGGATCCATATCCATGGTCTCCGAGCCGTAGCACCAGCACGGCGTGACGGTCAGGGTTATGTCAACTCCGGCTTTTTTGAATTTATCGGCGCACGCGGCGCTCTCCGCTACGCGGCCTATCGTCGTATCTGCGATTATTACCTTTACCGGCTCGCCGTTACTGTATCTTACGTTTTCTTCAAACAGCTTTGCCGCGGCTTTAGCCATATTCATTGTCTGATCTTCAAGCGATTCTCTGACCTTTATCGCTCCGCGCCTGCCGTCTATCGTCGGGCGTATGCCTATAACGGGATATTCCCCTATAAGTCTGCTTTTTGCCATATCCGTCTCCTTTTCGCTTATTTATTTCTGATATGATTTTACACTATCAAAACAGGCTTGTCAAGTGTTTTTTGCTCACCGCGGCTGTCATGCGATCTCCCATAAGACCGTTACGGT